>JBIIIL010000334.1:0-4056 GCA_044234825.1 Phycisphaerales bacterium | reverse complement strand
ACGCTGGCCGGAGATGGCACGGGCAACATCCTGGATGGCGGCAGCGGCAACGACACGCTGTCCGGCCGCGGCGGGAACGACACGCTGGTCGGCGGGACCGATCGCGACACGGCCGACTATTCCTACCTCACGACCGGCCTCGTTGCCTCGCTCGCGATCATCGGCACGACGACGGTGACGGCCGCCGCGGGCGACACCGACGTCCTGTCGGGGATCGAGAACCTGGTCGGCGGCTCGGGCGACGACACGCTGCGGGGAGACCTCGGGGCGAACGAGCTCACCGGCGGCACTGGCAACGACACGCTGCGCGGCCAGGCCGGCAACGACACGCTGCTGGGCGGCGACGGGTCGGACACGGCCGATTTCACCCACTACCTCGGCGGGGTGACGGCGACGCTCGACTCCGCCGGCACGGTGAGCGTCTTGGTGGGCGCGAGCGAGACGGAAGTCCTGTCGAGCATCGAGAACATCGTCGGCGCGCTGGGCGACGACCGGCTCGTGGGCGACGCGGGCGCGAACCGGATCGACGGCAACACGGGCAACGACACGCTGTCCGGCCTCGGTGGCAACGACACGCTGGTCGGCGGGGCGAACACGGACACGGCCGACTACGCCTACCTGTCGAGCGCCTTGACCGCGACGCTGGCCTCGACCGGCACGGCGACGGTGACCGCGGGCGCGGGCGACACGGACCTGCTGGACGGGATCGAGAACATCGCGGGTGGCTCCGGCGACGACACGCTCTGGGGCGACGCGGCGGCGAACACGCTATCGGGCAATGGCGGCAGCGACACGCTGCGCGGGCTCGGTGGCAACGACACGCTGGCCGGCGGGGCGGGGATCGACGTCGCCGACTATGGCTATCTTGCGACGGCGCTCACGCTGACCGTGAACTCGGCCACGATGACCGTGACGGCGGGGGCCAGCGACACGGACGTCCTGACCTCCATCGACGGCCTCGCCGGCGGCAGCGCGGCCGACACCCTGACCGGCGACGCGGGCGCGAACATCCTGCTCGGCAACGCGGGCGACGATACGCTGCGCGGGTCTGGCGGGAACGACACCCTCGCCGGTGGCGACGGGCTCGACACCGCGACCTATGCCTACCTGTCCGCGGGCTTCACGGCGACGCTCGCTGCCGCAGGCACGGCGACGGTGGTGGCCGCCGCGAGCGACACGGACATCCTGTCCGGGATCGAGAACCTCGTCGGGTCGACGCTGGCGGACAGGCTGTCCGGCGACGATGGCGCCAACACCATCGACGGCAATAGCGGCGGCGACGTGCTCTCCGGGCGCGGCGGCAACGACTTCCTCCGCGCCGGTGGCGGCTACTCGGGCACGGCGGATTATTCCTACCTCTCGACGGCGCTGGTCGCGTCCATAGCCGCGACGGGCACGGTCACGGTCACGGCGGCCGCGGGCGACACGGATATCCTGGTCAACTTCATCAACATCACGGGTGGCGCGGGCGCCGACGTGCTGACCGGCGACGGGAACCTGAACCTCCTCGACGGCGGGGCCGGCGACGACACGCTCACCGGCCTCTATGGCAACGACACGCTGTTCGGCGGCGAGGGCAACGACGCGGTTTCATGGGCCTATAGCAACTCCGCGATCACGTTGACGCTCGACCGCGCCGGCACGGTCAGCTTCGGTATCGGCGGGGGCGACGACGACAGGCTGGTCGGGATCGAGAACGCGATCGGCGGTTCGGGAGCCGATCGCATCGTCGGCGACAGCGGCACGAATGTCCTGAACGGGAATGGCGGCAACGACACGCTGTCGGGCCGGGGGGGCAACGACACGCTGCTCGGCGATGCCGGCCTCGACACGGCAGACTTCTTCTATCTCTCGACCGCGCTGTCGGCGACGCTGGACTCGGCCGCCACCGCGACCATCGTGGCCGGGGATGGCGACACGGACCTCCTGTCGGGCATCGAGAACATCTCCGGCGGCGCGGGCGACGACACGCTGTGGGGCGATGGCGTCGCCAACGTGATCTCCGGCGCAGGTGGCAACGACACGCTGCGCGGCCTGGGCGGGGTCGATACGCTGTACGGTGGCACGGGCGTTGACACCGCCGACTTCCGCTACGCGAGTACCGCGGTGGTGGCGACGCTGAACGCCACGGGCGTCGCGGTGGTGAGCGCGGGCGACACCGACACGCTGTTCGAGATCGAGAACATCCTCGCCGGATCGAGCAACGACACCCTCGTCGGCAACGGCGCGGCCAACCTGCTGGACGGCGCGGTCGGCAACGACACGCTGCGCGGCGAGGCCGGCAACGACACGCTCGCCGGTGGCGACGGGCTCGACACCGCGACCTATGCCTACCTGTCCGCGGGCTTCACGGCGACGCTCGATGCTGCAGGCACGGCGACCGTGGTGGCCGCCGCGGACGATACCGACGTCCTTGTCGGGATCGATCACATCGTCGGCTCAACCGCGGCCGACAGGCTGGTCGGCGACGCCAGCGCCAACACGATCGACGGCAATGGCGGCGGCGACGTGGTGTCCGGGCTTGGCGGCAACGATTTCCTGCGCGGCGGCGGCGGCGGCACCGGCACGGCCGATTATTCCTATCTCTCGACGGCGCTGACGGCGACCCTCTCCGTCCACGGCACGACCACGGTCGTCGCGGGGGCGGGCGACACGGACACGCTGGTCAATCTCGCCAACATCACGGGTGGCTCGGGCGACGATTCGCTGGTCGGCGACGGCTACACGAGCACGATCGACGGCGGGGCGGGCAACGACACGCTGTCGGGACAGAATGGCAGGGACCTGCTGGTTGGCGGCGCCGGCCTGGACGTCGCGGACTTCGGATACTCGTATGCAGGCGCGACCCTCACCCTCGCCTCCGCGGGGACCGTCACGCTCGTCCTCGCGGCCCCGAACACGGACACCGACACGCTGGTCGGGATCGAGGGGGTGATCGGCTCGAGCCTAGTCGATATCGTCGTCGGCGACGGCGGCGTCAACTTCATCTCCGGCGCGGGCGGCAACGACACGCTGTCGGGCCGTGGCGGGAACGACACGCTGCTTGGCGGCGCCGGCGCGGACCTCGTCGACTATTCCTACCTTTCGGGCGGGATCGTCGTGTCGCTCGACTCGACCGGGACCGTCACCTTCACCATCGCGGCCGAGGCTGGCGACACCGACATCCTGTCGGGCATCGAGAACATCACGAGCGGCGCGGGCGCCGACACGCTGTGGGGCGACGGCGCGGCCAACGTGATCTCCGCCGCGGGCGGCAACGACACGCTTGCCGGCCTTGGTGGAAGCGACACGCTGAACGCTGGCGATGGCGACGACACGCTGGAGGGCGGCGCGGGCGTCGACACGCTCGACGGTGGCACGGGCATCGACACCGCCGATTTCCGCTACGCGAGCACCGCCATGGTGGCGGTGCTGGGCGCGGCGACGGGTAGCGTGGTGGTGAGCGCAGGCGACACCGACACGCTGGTCAACATCGAGAACATCCTCGCCGGGTCGGGCAACGACGCGCTCACCGGCAACAGCGCGGCCAACCTGCTGGACGGCGCGGCCGGCAACGACACGCTGCGCGGCGAGGCCGGCAACGACACGCTGGCCGGGGGCGTCGGGTCGGACACCGCGAGCTACGCCTACCTGGCCGTCGGGCTCACGGCGACGCTCGCGTCGGCTGCAACGATCACGCTGGCGCTGGCGACGGGCGACACGGACATCCTGTCCGGGATCGAGAACGTGATCGGCACGACCCTGGCCGACAGGCTGGTCGGCGACGACGGCGCGAACACGATCGACGGCAATGGCGGCGGCGACGTGATCTCCGGGCGGGGCGGAAACGACCTCCTGCGCGTCGGCAGCTACACCAGCACGGCCGACTATTCCTACCTGTCGACCGGATTCACCGCGTCCCTCTCCGCCACGGGCACGGTGACGGTGACGGCGGCCGCGGGCGACACGGACGTCCTCGTCAACTTCATCAACATCACGGGTGGCGCGGGCGCCGACGTGCTGACCGGCGACGGGAACCTGAACCTCCTCGACGGCGGGGCCGGCGACGACACGCTC
>JBIIIL010000232.1:0-4063 GCA_044234825.1 Phycisphaerales bacterium | reverse complement strand
CTCGCGCGCGCTCGAGATGGCGGGCATGAGGGGCAAGGACCTCGACCTCGTCATCGTCGCGACCGTGTCCGGCGAGATGCCCTGCCCCTCGACCGCATGCCGCGTCGCCGCGGCGATCGGCGCGACACCGGCCCCTGCGTTCGACCTCCAGGCCGCATGCAGCGGATTCGTCTACGCGGTGAATGTGGCGGAGGCGCTGATCCGCTCGGGCAGGTTCCGTTCGGTTGGCGTCGTGGGCTGCGACATCATGAGCAGCATCGTCGACTACACCGACCGCACCGTGTCGATCCTGTTCGGCGACGCCGCCGGATCGGTGGTGCTCGTGCGCGACGACAATCCCGCGCGCGGGTGCCTCTACCAGGCGATGGGCGCCGACGGCAGCGGCTGGAACGCGCTCTACCTGCCCAAGCGCATGCAGGAAGTGCCGGCCGATGATGCGAACAACCCGATCCGCCTCGGCTACCTGCGCATGAACGGCAAGGAAGTGTTCCGCTTCGCGGTCACCAAGTTCCGCGAGGTGATCGAGGACGCGCTGCGCAACACCGGCCTCACGCCCGAGACCGTGTCGCAGGTCGTGTGCCACCAGTCGAACATCCGCATCATCGACGCCGCGCGAGAGAAGATCGGCATCCCGCCGGAGAAGGTCTACGTCAACATCGACCGCTGCGGGAACAGCAGCGCAGGCAGCGTCGGGCTCTGCTTCGACGAGCTCAACCGCGCGGGCAAGATCAAGCCCAACGATGCCGTCGTGCTCGTCGCGTTCGGCGGCGGGCTCACATGGGCCAGCAGCGTCTGGCGCATCTAGCAAGGTCTGGAGGACTCCACACATGACGAACTCGCCGCACCACCCCGCTGTGATCGCGCTCTGCCCTGGCCAGGGCGCGCAGGCTGTCGGCATGGGACTCGCGTGGCGCGACGCGAGCCCCGCCGCTGCGCAGACGTTCGCGGAGGCCGACCAGGCCGTCGACCTCTCTGCATGCGGCGCCGGCGCAGCATCGCTCTCCGAGACGTGCTTCCGCGGTCCCGCCGACATCCTCAACCGCACCGACGCGAGCCAGCCCGCGCTCTACACGTGCGGCATCGCGTGCTGGCGCGCGCTGTGCGAGACGCACGGCCACATGAGCCTGCACTCCTGCGCGGGACTCTCGCTCGGCGAGTACACCGCGCTGCACCTGGCGGGCGCGTTCTCCTTCCTTGACGGCCTGCGCCTGGTCGCCACCCGCGGCCGGCTCATGCAGCAGGCCGCTGAGGCATCCAAGGGCGGCATGGTGGCGCTCATCGGCGCGGACGAGGCGCAGGCGCAGCAGGTCTGCGACGAGGCCAAGGGCAGCGATGTCCTCGTGTGCGCGAACTTCAACGCACCCGGGCAGATCGTGCTGTCGGGCTCCGCGAGCGCGTGCGACCGCGCCGTCGATGTGGCTTCGAAGCATGGACTTCGCGCGACGCGGCTCACCGTCGCCGGCGCGTTCCACAGCCCGCTCATGGCCCCCGCTGCCGAGGGGATGGCCCGCGCCCTCGAGCATGTCGACTTCAAGCCGCTGCAGTGCGATGTGTGGAGCAACGTGACCGCGAAGCCGCACCACCGCACGGATATCGGAACATTGCGGAAACTGCTGGTCGACCAGATCACGAGCCCGGTACGATGGAGCCAGTCCATGCAGGCTCTCGCCGCGGGATTGCCCGCGGGAGAGGGTCGGCCGGCGGCGCTCGAGATGGCGCCCGGCGCGGTCCTCAAGGGTCTCATGCGCCGCATTGACCGCTCGCTCGAGGTGAAGACCCATGACCAGCCAGCCCAGCCAGCCCAGCCCGCACAGCCAGCTCCCACTGCATGACGCACGCGCCCTGCGCGCGACGTCGCGCGCCGCGCTCGCGATCCTCGCGACCGCCGCGGTGACGCTCTCACTCGCCGGATGCGGCGAGGAAGAGGCGCCGCCGCCGCCGCCCGTCGTGGTTGCGCCACCGCCGCCGCCGCCACCGCCGCCGGCACCGCAGATCAAGTCGATCGCGGAGCTGATGGCCGAGCTCGGCATCGATCCGCGCGTGAAGCTCGCGGAGGATGACGCCCCCAACAGCACCGAGAAGCGCATCGCGGTGCTCCTCTTCTGGCACAACTTCGCCATCGGCGACGCCGAGAAGGCCGGCAAGACGATGAGCGACGAGGACAAGCTGACGCTCGAGTCCCTGGTCGCCAACGGCGCGTGGCCTGCGATCACCGCCAAGATCGAGCAGATCGAGGTCGTGTGCGCCGACGATGGCGCGAACTTCGCCACGATGGGCGTCGTGCGCGCCGGCGATGACGAGTCGGCCATGCTTTGGGACTGCACGATGACTGGCGAAAGCGGGGTTTTTGCCGCATTCCCAGCCACTCCTGACATCATGGAGCAACTCTCGGGCGCGGACCAGATCGCCGCATGGCGCACCTACATCAAGGAGCTGCTCGCGAAGGCCGAGCTGCCTGATGAGGTCATCGAGATCGCGCAGGAGGACGTGCAGACCACCAGCGTCGAGGGCTCAGGCGGCAGCGAGGGTGGCGGCGGAGGCACCGGCGCAGGTGCGCCGAAGATGCGTCGCCCTGTCCCGAAGGATCCGGTCAAGGTGCCGCAGGGTCCGCCCGGCGGCCCCGGCAGCTGAATCGCATCGCCGCGCGCGCTCCGGCGCGAACACGTCACATCGCGAGTCCGCCGTCGACCTGCAGCACATGGCCGGTCACGTAGCCCGCATCATCTGATGCGAGGTACGCCACGGCCGCGGCGATGTCGCTGGCCTTGCCGAAGGACCGCAGCGGGATGTTGGGCATCACCGCGTCCTTGAGCGCCTGAGGCAGCACCTCGGTCATGTCAGTCTGGATGAAGCCAGGGGCCACCACGTTCGCGGTGATCCCCTTCGAGCCGATCTCCTTGGCGATCGACTTCGTCATGCCGATGAGGCCGGCCTTGCTCGCGGCGTAGTTCGCCTGCCCGGGGTTGCCCATGATGCCTGCGATGCTCGCCATGTTGATGATGCGGCCGAAGCGGGCCCTCATCATGGGCCTGGCCGCCGCGCGGCAGGCGACAAAGGCCGACCGCAGGTTGACCCGGATCACGTCGTCGAAGTCCTCGTCGGACATGCGCATGATCAGTCCGTCCTTGGTGATTCCGGCGTTGTTGACCAGGATGTCCAGGCGCCCGCAGCGGTCTGCCACCCCATCGATGGCGGCGGCAAGCGCCTCGCCATCACCCACATCGCACGCTAGGGGCTCGGCGGCCCCCCCTGCGGCGGCAATCTCCCCTACCACGGCCTTGAGCTGATCCGCGTTCCGGGCGACGCAGACCACATGGCGCCCATCTGCAGCGAGGCGGAGGGCGATGGCCTTGCCGATGCCTCGGCTGGCCCCCGTCACAAAGGCGACACGGCGGTCGATGGCGTTTGACATGAGATTGGGGCAAGTCTATCGGCCACCACCCACTTGGGGACGCACCGCTATACTCTCGCCCCGCGGCATGAACGCCGCAAACCCCTATGGAGGCTCCACACGTGACAGAAGCGGAAGTCGAGACGAAGGTCATCGCCATCGTTGCCGAGCAGATGGGTGTCGATAAGGCGGAGATCAAGCGCGAGAGCAGCTTCGCCAACGACCTGAACGCGGACAGCCTCGACCGGGTCGAGCTCGTCATGGAGTTCGAGGACCAGTTCGGGACCACGATCCCGGACGATCAGGCCGAGAAGATCCTGACCGTCGGTGACGCGATCACCTACATCATGAAGAACCAGGGCGGCGCAGCCACCTCGGGCGGCTGAGCCCCGCACATGCGGACGATCACGCTCCGACGTGTCGTCGTGACCGGCCTTGGTGCGGTCACGGATGTGGGTCCCGATGTCCCATCGACCTGGAACGGCCTCATCAACGGCGTTTCCGGGGTCGGTCCCATCACGCTCTTTGAGCAGAACTACGACTGGGGCGTGCGCTTCGCCGGTGAGGTGAAGAACATGGACCACACCCCGGTGGCCGACGTCCGGGAGGTGAAGCGGATGGACCGCTTTGCCGTCCTGGGCCTGCTCGCCGCCGACGAGGCGGTCCGTGACA
>JBIIIL010000231.1:0-4079 GCA_044234825.1 Phycisphaerales bacterium | reverse complement strand
CGCATGCGCCGCCAGGCACAGGTGCACCTCGCTGCCGGTGCCGATCAGGATCACGTCCGGCTTCGCGCCGTTGGCGCCGCCGGACTCGAGCAGCACGTAGCCGCCGCGCTGCGTGCCCGACGCCGCGGCGCACACGCTGCGGTCGAGCGTCGGCAGGTTCTGGCGCGACAGCGCGAAGATCGACGTCATGTGACCGTGCGCCATCACCGATCGCCAGCACTCGGCCACCTCGTTCGCGTCGCAGGGCCGGAACACCAGCACATCCGGCAGCGCACGAAGCCCAGGCACATGCTCGATGGGCTGGTGCGTCGGGCCATCCTCGCCGAGGCCGATCGAGTCGTGCGTGAAGATGTACGTCACCGGCAGCTGCATGATGCTGCTGAGCCGGATCGAGCCGCGCATGTAGTCGGTGAAGATGAGGAAGCCGGACCCGTACACGCGCAGCTTCGACAGCGCGAGGCCGTTGCAGATCGCGCCCATCGCATGCTCGCGGATGCCGAAGTGCAGGTTGCGGCCGCCGTGGTCCGCGGGCCCGTAGCTGCGCGCGCCGTCGAAGGTCAGCAGCGTCTTCGTGCTCGGCGCGAGGTCCGCGGCGCCGCCCACCATCCACGGGATGCGCTTGGCCACGGCATTGAGCACCTGCCCGCCGGATGCTCGGCTCGCCACACCCTTGGCGTCGGCCTTGAACACGGGCAGGTCCGCATCCCAGCCCTTGGGCAGCTCGCCTGCGAGCATCATGCGGATCTCCGCGGCCTCGGCCGGGAACTTCGCCGCGTACGCATCGAAGAGCGCGCGCCACTCGGCGCTGGCCTTCGCGCCGCGCGCGCCCACGCCCGCCGCGAACCGCTCGCGCACGCCGTCGGGCACGAGGAACTGCGCGTCCTCGGGCCAGCCGTAGAAGCGCTTGGCGGCCTTGATCTCGTCCTCGCCAAGCGGCTCGCCGTGCGCCGCCGCCGTGTCCTGCTTCTTCGGCGCGCCGTAGCCGATGTGGCTGTCGACGATGATGATCGTCGGACGGTCCGTGCACGCCTTCGCCGCGGCGAACGCCTTCGTCAGGGCTTCCTGGTCGTTCGCGTCGGTCACATGAAGCGCGTTCCAGCCGTAGCCCTTGAAGCGCGTGGCGACATCGTCGCTGTACGCCAGCGACGTGTTGCCCTCAATGGTGATGTGGTTGTTGTCGTAGATCCAGGTGAGGTTCGAGAGCTTGAGGTGCCCGGCCACCGATGCCGCCTCGCCCGAGATCCCCTCCATCAGGCAGCCATCGCCGCAGATCACCCACGTGTGCCACGAGAAGAGCTCGAAGCCTGGCTTGTTGTAGCGGTTCGCAAGCCAGCTCGATGCCATCGCCATGCCGACGCTGGTCGCGCAGCCCTGGCCGAGCGGGCCGGTGGTGGTCTCGACGCCTGTCGTCAGGTGCGATTCCGGATGCCCCGGGCACATGCTGCCGAGCTGGCGGAACCGCTTGATGTCATCGAGCGTCACCGACAGCCGCCCGAGCGGCTTGCCCGAGTGGTGGTCGAGCGCCTGCACGCCGGCGAGGTGGATCATCGAGTAGAGCAGCATCGAGGCGTGCCCGTTCGAAAGGACAAACCGGTCGCGGTTGGCCCAGTGCGCGTCTGCGGGATCGAAGCGCAGCTCGTCCTGCCAGAGCGCGTACGCCACGGGCGCGAGCGCCATCGGCGTGCCGGGGTGGCCGGAGTCCGCCTTCTGCACGGCATCCATCGAGAGCGTGCGGATGGTGTTGATGGCCAGCTGGTCGATGCTGACGTTCTTCGAGGGCGCAGTCGCGGTGGCAGTGGTCATGGGGTGTCTCGGGGTTGTGTCAGCCACACCGGCAGGGAGCGGATCGGCAGCGGGATAGACTGGGGCTGATGGTCGCGGAGCGGCGAGAATACGGCAGCGAATCGCGCGTGCCTCCGCCAGACCGCCCCTGCAGGAGATTCCCGTGAACCGATCCACCGACATGTGCTTCCCGCGCGACAGGCTCATTGGCGCACGTTTTCTTGCACTCGGGGCGGCTGCAACGCTCGCGTCGCTGGCCTCGATGGCGCTCGCGGCCGCGCCCCAGTCTGTTGGCGAGCAGGCAGCGCAGGGCCTTGCTCAGGCGGAGGGCGCAGCGCAGGGAGCTGATGGCGGCGACGCGCAGGATTCGGATGAGGAAGTGCCCGGTCCGCCCCCCTCCGATGGCGACTCGGATGTTCAGGTCGCCGGGCCGCCGAAGGCCAGCCCCGGGAACGTGATTCCCCGCGGCGTTGGCTTCAATCAGAAGGGCGGCCAGCTCAGCGCCATGGCGCTCGAGTCAGCCGCGATTGGCAACCCGGAGGTCCACTACCACGTGATGGGACCGGGACCCGCGACCCCCGCCGGGTACGTGCAGGCACCCATCGTGAACCCGCAGACCACGCAGCCCAACTGGCACTACCACGTCGTGAGCACCCTCGGTGCGGGCAGCATGAACACCTCATCCGACTCCCACTGGCACTTCTACAACAGTTCAGGCGGAGCGGGCCAGGTTCCTGGCGCGCCGCCGGAGTACCTCGGCGGTCCGGGCGCATATGGCGGCATCGCCGGCTCCTCGTGGGGCGCATGGGCCTTTGGAGGCATGGGCGCGGGCAACGGCATCTTCGCCGCGTACGACTGAGGCTGCGTTTTCTGCGGGTCCGCTTGCACCGGGCGATTGCTGGGATACGGTGATGCTCGGTGACGGAAGGACCGTCCGCGACGACATTCGCGGAGGGTTTCGGACCTCGCTCCGCTGAGAGGGGTCCCAACGTGGGGACGACTTCCGCCACCTCTGTGCAATGGGCACCGAGAGCTCCTCGTGGGGACGCTCCGGTGCCCTTTTTGCCGACCGCCTCACACAGTGCAGATCTGCACGGCCTCGCGGAGCGACGTCATCGGATCGCGCCGCGGGATGAACTCCTGCCCGATCCAGCCGCGGTATCCCGAATCCGCAATCGCGCGGCAGATCGCCGGGTACTGGAGCTCCTGCGAGGAGTCGATCTCTGCGCGGCCCGGCACTCCACCGGTGTGGAAGTGGGCGATCGCCCACATGCTGTCGCCGATGGTGCGGATCACGTCGCCCTCCATGATCTGCATGTGGTAGATGTCGTAGAGCAGCCTGAAGCGGTCGCTCGCGACCTCCTTCACGAGCTCCACGCCCCATCGCGTGCGGTCGCACTGGTAGTCGCGGTGGTCGACCTTGCTGTTGAGGAGCTCCATCACCAGCGTGATGCCGCGCTCCTCCGCCATCGGCGTGAGGCGCTTGAGCCCGGCGGCGCAGTTGCGCAGCCCCTCCGCGTCGGAGAGTCCCTCCCGGTTTCCAGAGAACACGATCATCATCGGGATGCCGGCAGCGGATGCCGAAGCCATCATGGGTTCCGCGCGGCGCACAATGTCGTCGTGGTGCTCGATCCGGTTGAGCCCCTTGGCGATGCCCGTCGGTCCCTCGGCGACCGCGCACGTCAGGCCGTGCTTGGCGACCACGGGAAAGTCCCGCTCTCCGAGCAGCTCAACGCTCGTGATCCCCATGGACCTCGCCGCGACGCACAGGGGCTCGAGGCCCATGCTGCCGTAGCACCACCGGCACACCGAGTGCTTCAGGCGGCCAGCGGACGGGGGCGAGGCTGGTGTGACCGCAGGAGGCTCTTTGGCGATCTTCGGCAACGGCTCACGGTGTCCCAACGTAGCGAGCGCGGTGGGCAAACCGGAGGCTCCAGCGGCAAGCCCTCCCGCGCAGGCAAGAAACGAACGCCGTGAGCCGCGATCTGGGGTAGGGGCCATTGGTGCACGGTAACCCGAAGCGGCCGCCCGGGATCCGATGCGATTGGCTCGCCTCGACACATACATGTTCAGCGCGACTGCCCGCGCCTCTGCAGCGTCCGCTCCTCGGTACTGCATGAAACCCGCGTGTTTCCCCGCATCATTGCAGGATTCGGCTGTACCCTTTCCCTGATGGGGTGCAAGATAGGAACGGGCGCCTCACGAGCCCACGATTTCCCGTCGACGCGCAGCTCGTGGACCGACATCGTGCGCCCATTCGCGAGGAGACCTCGGACATGACAGCACGCGTGTGGGCG
>JBIIIL010000230.1:0-4086 GCA_044234825.1 Phycisphaerales bacterium | reverse complement strand
GCTCGCATCCGACAACCCAAGGGATCCCGAGCCGCTCGTGTGGAAGGCATCGCTGCTGTGGTCGCGCGGCGACCGCACCGGCGCGTGGCGCGCGAGCGACGAGGCGATGGCGCGTGCACCCGAGGTACCGCAGGTGATTGGCCAGCGTCTCCGCATGGCGATGGACTCCGGCGACCGGGACCAGGCGCAGGCCATGCTTGACAGGCTCGCGCAGTCGGCGCCTGATGCCGCGCGGCGGCTTGCCGAGAAGTTCGGCCTCCGCCCGTGAGCACGGCTCACTGAATGGGGCTCATCAGCCGCGCGACCCGACAGGCAGCTCGGCTCAGCCACCGCTTGCGCAGGAAATCGGACTCGGGCACGCCCTGGCATCGCTCGAAGTCACGCGCCAGCATCGCGCGCACCTCCTCGGCGAAGTGGCCGCCGTCAACGAGCGCCGTGACCTCGAAGTTGATCCGGAAGCTCCGGTTGTCGAAGTTGGCCGTGCCCACGCAGGCGATGTCGTCCGAGAGGATGACCTTGTGGTGCATGAAGCCGCGTGTGTACCGGTAGACGCGGATGCCCGCGGGAATGATGTCGGGCAGGTAGGTCAGCATGGACATCTTGACGAGCGCGCTGTCCGAGACGCCCGGGATCATGATGCGCACGTCGACGCCGCGGAGTGCCGCGAGCTGGAGCGCCGCGATCGTGCCCTCATCCGGCACGAAGTACGGGCTCGCGATCCAGATGCGGCGCCGCGCCGAGTGGATGAGGTGGGAGAACGCGAGCAGGCACGTCTCGAAGCGGTCCGCAGGACCGCTTGGCAGCACCAGCATCCGGTCGCCGTCGGGGCACGGCGCGCAGTCCCACCGCACGGCCGGCACGGACCTCGTCGCCCAGTGCCAGTCCTCGATCCACGCGAGCTGCACCGCCATCACCGCAGGTCCGTCGATGCGCACATGGGTGTCCCGGTACTCGCCAAGCTCGGTGTCGAGGCCCATGTACTCGTCCCCGACATTGAGCCCGCCGAGCAGCGCGCACGTGCCGTCGCACACGACGATCTTGCGGTGGTTGCGGAAGTTGATCTGGAATCGGTTGCCGGGGCCGCGCGTCGTGCGGAACCCGCTCACGGCGCAGCCCGCGCGGCGAAGCGGCTCGAGATAGGACTCGCGCAGGTCCTTGCACCCGATCTCGTCGTACATGAGATGCACGCGCACGCCGCGGGCCGCGGCGTCAAGGAGGCGCTCTCGGAAGGAGCGGCCCGTGGTGTCATCGCGGATGATGTAGAACTGGACGAGCACGTACTCGCGCGCGGCGTCGATGGCCGCATGCATGGCCTCGAAGGTGTGCGGGCCGTCAACGAGCAGCGTGGCCCTGTTGCCGTGCGTCCATGGGGTGTGGGCGAGCGTCTCCAGCGCCGCGCGTGCCCCCGGGTCCAGGGACAGGCATGCGTCTCCCGTCGAGTGCGGGCGCATGGACCCGACGCAGGTCCTGGCCACCATGTCGAGCGATGCCGTGCCCTTGCGACGGGCCCGCACGTAGCCGTTGAACCGCCGGTTTCCGAAGACGAGATAGAAGACGATCGAGACGAGGGGAATGGTCAGGAGCGCCACCACCCACGCGACGGTGCCTTGCGCGGTCCTGCCGCGCATGACGGCGTCGAGCGCGAGAATCACCCCCCCGACCTGCGCCAGTGTCACGACAAACGCGCCGATCCACACGAGGTCCACGCCGCCGGGCGCCAGCAGGCCCGGGTCGTGGATCTGTCCGGCAGCTGTCGCGCCGGACGGCACCGCAGCGAGCGGTGCGACGCTCATGTGGGTCAGGAGCCCCGTCATGCGCGCACAGTACCCCGTAGCCTCCGCGCCATGTCCCAAGGATGCGCACTGAAGGCGTTGGCCTGCACGCCAGCTGGCACGGCGGAGTGTGGCGCGTGAGCGCGCTGCAGCCAGGCACGTCATCGGTGGCGCGACGCGTCTCGGCGCTCGCCATCGTGGTGGCCGCGCTCGGCTATTTCGTCGACATCTTCGACCTCCTGCTCTTCGGGATCGTGCGCGTGCCGAGCTTGCGCGATCTTGGCGTGCCGGAGGACCAGCTCAAGCCGATGGGCATCCTGCTCGACAACTACCTCCAGACGACCGGCCTTGTGGTGGGTGGCATCGTGTGGGGCGTTCTTGGCGACCGCCGCGGCCGCCTCACGGTGCTCTTCGGGTCGATCCTGACCTACTCCATCGCGAACGTGCTCAACGGGTTCATCGCGGATGTGCCCCGCGGGGGATCGTGGTCGTGGATGCATTCCGTCGGCCTGGGGACGGCCATCGACCAGTACAAGGTGCTGCGCGTCGTGGCGGGCTTCGGCCTGGCCGGGGAGCTCGGCGCGGGCATCACGCTCGTCGCGGAGCTGGTGAGCCGGGAGCGGCGCGGACTCGCGACGACCGTGGTGGCGGCAGTCGGCATCCTCGGTGCAGTGGCGGCGTACTGGACGACTCAGCTGATGTCGTGGCGCTGGGCGTACATCACGGGTGGCCTGCTCGGCCTGGCGCTTCTGGCGCTTCGCATCGGTGTGGCGGAGAGCGGCATGTTCGAGCGCGCGCGGACTCGCGAAGTGGCGGGGCGCGGCGCGTTCTGGCGGCTCTTCTGGCCGCCGCAGCGGCTGCGCCGCTACCTGTGCGTCATCCTCGCCGCAGTGCCGATCTGGTTCTCGGTGGGAGTCCTGATCAAGTACGCCGACGCGATCGGCGCCAGCCTTGGCATGCCGCCTGAGGCGCGGCCGAGCCCAGGCCTCGCCATCATGTGGTGCTACGTGGGGCTTGCGCTCGGGGACCTGGCCAGCGGCGTGAGCAGCCAGCTCATGCGGTCGCGTCGCGGGGCGCTGTGGCTCTTCCATGCGCTGTCCGCGATCGCGATAGCCGCGTACTTCGCGTACGGACCTCGCGGCCTGACGACGTTCTACGCCTGCGCCACGGCTGTGGGCTTCGCCAGCGGCTACTGGGCGGTGTTCGTCACGATGGCGGCGGAGCAGTTCGGCACGGACCTGCGCGCCACTGCCGCCACGAGCGCGCCCAACTTCGTGCGGTGGTCCGCGGCGGGGTCCGCGTACCTGTGGATTCAGGCCGAGTCATGGCTCTTCCCCGGCGACTCCGATGCGGCATGGAAGGCCGCGGTGGCCGTGGGATGCCTCGTGCTGCCGGTGGCGGTGATCGCCGTGTTCTGGCTCCGGGAGAGCTTTGACGACGACCTGGACTTCGAGGAGTCCTGAGCGGCGCCGTGGCGCATTGCCCGCTGGTCGCGCGCGGCGTCGAAGTCTGCGATACTCCCCGGATGCGCGCCATCCGCACGCTTGTGTCCTCGGTCCTCGACTATGCGGGTCTGTACCCGCCGGCCTCTCTTGACGAGCCGACCGTCGTTTCCAACTTTGCGTCGCTTCACGGATCGCACCGCGCCTGGATGCTCGGCCGGCTGGTGTGGCCCGCCGCCCGCATCGAGCGGCTGTCGGAGCTCGCGGCGGGAGCTGCGCCCGTCGCGGAGCCGCCTGAGACCGAGGGCGCCTGGCCTGTGACCGCACTGCTCGGCGATGCCGGCACGCCGGAGTTCGCGCGCACGGTGGAGCTTGTGCGGGCCTTCAACGACCGTCATGAGCAGCCGGGGGCGCCGGCGATGCGCATCGACAGCGTCGAGTTCAAGGCTGCCGATGCCGCATCCGCCGAGCGGGCGCTCGACTCGCTTCCCGAGGATGTGTGGCCGTACATCGAGATTCCGCTCGACGGCGATCCGCGCGGCATGATCGCGGCGATCAGCGGCGTCGAGGCTGCTGCGAAGTTCCGCACCGGTGGCACGACGGCCGCCGCGCACCCGAACTCCCGGGCGCTCGCCGGAGCGATCGTCGCGTGCGCCCAGGCCGGCGTCGCCTTCAAGGCCACCGCCGGCCTGCACCGTGCCATGCGCCACTGGAACGCGTCGGCGCAGGCCCACCAATACGGGTTTCTCAGCCTCTTCGCCGGCGCGTGCCTGGTTCATGCGAGGAAGCTCGATGCCGAGGGCCTGCAGGCCATGATCGAAGACGAGGATCCGTCGAGCCTCGAGATCAGCGACAACGCGATCTCCTGGCAG
>JBIIIL010000032.1:0-14987 GCA_044234825.1 Phycisphaerales bacterium | reverse complement strand
TCCGCGGCAAGCGCCCCAAGGCCTACGGCATCCGCAAGGACGAGAAGCAGAAGCTGCGCTACCACTACGGCGTCCTCGAGCGCCAGTTCCGCCGCTACCTCTCGGAGGCGTCGCGCGCCAAGGGCAACACGGGCGAGCTGCTCATGCAGTACCTCGAGCGTCGCCTCGACAACGTCATTCGGCGCGCCGGCCTGGCTCGAACGATCTGGGCTGCGCGGCAGATGGTGGCCCATGGCCACATCCGCGTGAACGGCCGCAAGGTGGACCGTCCGAGCTTCAAGGTCGAGGCCGGCATGGTCATCACGCTGCGCGATGGGGTGCACAAGCTCGCCCGCGAGAACATGGAGAGCCTCGCGGGTCACGTGGTGCCGGGATGGATCGAGGTCAACCCCGCCGAGCTGTCGGCCCGGGTGCTCGCCAACCCCGCCTCCGAGCAGATCCCCTTCGACGTCAACACCAACCTGATCGTCGAGCTCTACCGCTGATCCCAGCGTCCGCGGCCGCTCAACGGTCACCAGCACGAGCGCGCGGACGCCACGGCGTCCGGGCGCTCGCTTGCCTTCTGCAGCACCCCTAGCCTGCACGCCGAAGAACCCATCAACAGGACCGCTCCCTCACCATGCTCAAGATCTTCCGCAAGAACAAGCGAATCGCCCAGGTTGTGCTCGTCGCGGGCTCAGTGCTCCTCCTCGTGTCGTGGCTCGTGGCCGACGGCAGCGCTCAGCTGCTCCAGGACGTGCTCTCCGGCACCGCCACGCACGCCCGGACGGCTGACGGCACCACCGTGTCGGTGGCCGATGCCGAGCGCATGCGCCGCGAGGCGCGCGCCGCATCGCTCGTCGGCAGCCAGGCGCTTGCCGTGCTCGGCGCGACCGAGGACCCCGCGCACTGGTACCTGCTGAGCCGCGAGGCACAGGAGGCCGGGCTCGTGGGCGGCGTGGGAGACGGGCGCGCGCGCCTGGCCGACATGGCAGCGTCGAACAACGTGCAGGAGGCCCAGCTGCTGGGCGGCCTCATGCGCGAGTCGAGACTGAGCTCGAACGAGGTGCTCGAGACGCTCGCCAAGGTCAACGGCATCGAGCGCATGGTTGGCCTCGTGCTCAACAGCGGAGCCCGCCTCTCCGACCCGCGCATGCGGCAGGCGTCCGCGCGCCTGCAGCTCGGTGCGACCGGCGATGCGGTCGTGCTCGATGCGGCGACGGCGAGCGTGCCGGGAATCCCCGAGCCGACCGATGCTGCGCTGCAGGCCCAGCTTGACGCGTACGGCTCCTCCCCCGCCGACCCGTCGGGCAAGACCTTCGGCTACCGGATGCCCGACCGCCTGAAGATCGAGTGGCTGCGCATCCCGACCGCATCCATCGCCGCCGCCGTCGAGAAGAGCGATGCGGTCTCCGGAGTGGAGCTGCGCAAGTTCTGGCTCGAGAACCGGGCCGAGTTCGAGACGGCCGAGGCCCTCAGCGCGCAGGCGCCCACCTTCGAGTCGATGAAGGATGTCGTCCGTGCGCGGGTCGTCTCGAGGATGGTCGAGCAGCGCCGCGCGGAGATCGCCAAGTTCCTCGCCGACGAGATGGCGATGGCGCTTCGCGGCATGCCGCAGCGCAACGGCTACTACGAGCTGCCCGCGGATGCGGCCACACGCGCTGGGCTGAGCATCGCGTCGCTGTCCGGGCTCGTGCAGAAGCGCTTCGGCATCGCGGCGCCCGAGACCGGTTCGATCACCGACCGCTGGATCGAGCCGCGCGAGATCGACACCGTCGCAGGGCTCGGCACGGCCACCACGGACCGCTTCGGCGCCACGCCGGTGACCGCCTCGCAGCTGGCCTCGAGCGTGAAGGAGTTCGGCGGGAAGCCCACGATGGTTGCCCAGCGCGGGGTGCCGAGCCCAGTGCTGAAGTCACCCGACGGTGACCTCTTCGTCTTCACCGCCACCGAGACCGACGCCGCGCGCGCACCCGCGAACGTCGCGGAGGTGCGCGACGCGCTCGTCAAGGATGTGCGCCGCATCGCGGCGTTCGAGCGGCTGAAAGCCCTTGAGCCGGAGATTGCCGCGCTCGCCGGGACCGCCGGGCTCAATGCGGTCGCATCGACGTACGGATCCAAGGTCGACCCGTTCGTGGAGGTGCGCGCAGCCGACCCCATGTTCCTGCAGTTCGGCATGCGCATGCCCTCGGCCCTGCCCGTCATCGGCGCGGACCAGGAGGTCGCGGACGCCCTGGCCGACAAGGCCTTCGCCCTGCCGCCCCAGCCAGACCTCAGCGGGCTGCCTCAGGCGGATCGCACGTTCGTGATCGGCTCGCCCGCGCGACTGGCGCTGGTGGTCGTCCGGATCGACGCGCTCAAGCAGATGAACGAGGGAGACCTCGCCCGGCTGATGGCAAACGACCGCTTCCGGAGCTCGCTGGCGCTTCAGGACGTCGACGAGACGGCGCTTCAGATGTTCTCGCGCGATGCGCTGGTCACCCGCTTCGGATACCAGCAGGTCGCGCCGACCCGCGAGGACGCCGCCGGCACCGACGGCGACACCGGGCAGCCCGCGCCGGCTGGCGCGCCCGCCACCGAAGCGCCCAAGGCCGCATCGACCGCGACGCCCGCCGCACCTGCGCCCGCCGCGCCTGCCTCCGCAGGCTGAGGCCAGCCATGAGCGATCCCCTGCCCACCATCCCATACGACCACTTCGCCAAGGTCGACCTGCGTGTCGCCACCGTGCTCAGCGCGGAGCCTCACCCCAACGCGGACAAGCTGCTGAAGCTCAGGCTCGACGACGGCACGCCTGAAGGGCGGCAGGTCTGCGCCGGCATCAAGCAGTGGTATGACCCGGCGAGCCTCGTCGGGCGGCAGGTCGTGATCGTCGCCAACCTCGAGCCGCGCCAGCTGCGCGGCGAGGTCAGCCAAGGCATGATCCTGGCCGCAAGCGACCTTCGCGATGCAGCGAACGCCGGACCCGCAGATGGCGCGGCCAAGCCCGGTCCCGACGCGCGCGACGTGATGCTCCTGTCGGTGGACCGCGCCGTGAAGCCCGGCAGCAAGGTCAGCTGACCACCTACACGCCCACTGCGGCCGCATCGCGGTCGCTGAGCATGCCGCCGTCACTGCGCTGGCGGACCGTGCCGTCGCGCCGCCAGCTGCGCTCGCACCTTGGCTCGCCGCGCAGGTCCTCCACCTGAACCTGCCCTGCCGCCGCGGACGCATCGAGGCGCACCCGCGAGACGCCCATCAGGTCAGCGAGGTCGGCGAAGAGCGGCGCAAGCTCCCCAGTGGGGTCTGGCACCACCAGTCCCGCATCGAGCGGATTCTCGACGCCGCGCGACTTGGCCTCATCGAGTGCCTTGAGCGCCGCGTCGCGCGCGCCCATTGCAGCCGACCACGCGGGAATCGCCGCATCAACATGCGAGTCGAGCCCGAGGTGCACCTGCGCGAAGAGCATCGGCGCCCCGTCGCCTCGCATGGCGCGCCACGCCTCCTCCGCGGTGTGGGGGAGGATCGGCGCAAGCATCCGGCACAGCGCCTCCGCGCACAGCCGCATCGCGCGCTGCGCCGAGCGCCGGCGCGGCGCATCCGCGGCGTCGCAGTAGAGGCGGTCCTTCACGGCCGCGCAGTACACGGCCGAGAGCGTCTCGTTGCAGAGCCTGAAGATCGCCAGGTGCGCATCGCGGAATCGCCACTGCGCGTAGGCGTGCCGCACGTCGTGTTCGACCCGGGCCAGCTCGCCGATCACCCAGCCGTCGATCGATGCCGGATCCATGGCGCGCGCCCAGCCCTGGAGCGTCGCGTCGTCCGCTGGGCCGGCCGCCGCACCGTCGAGGTTTGAGAGCAGGAAGCGGATCGTGTTGCGCACCTTTCGGTAGCTCTCTCCCGCGATCCTGAAGTACTCGGTGTCGATGCGGATGTCGGCGTCGTACGCGAGCCCGGACACCCACCACCGCGCGACCTCCGCGCCGAACTCCTTGAGCAGGTCCTCCACATCGAGCGCGTTGCCGAGGCTCTTGCTCATCTTGTGGCCGTTGCGGTCGACCATGAAGCCGTGCGTCAGCAGCGCCTTGAACGGGGGCGAGCCGGTCGCCCCGAGCGCAGGCAGCATCGAGAGCTGGAACCATCCGCGGTGCTGGTCGGATCCCTCGAGGTAGAGCTCGCTCGGGATCCCGAAGCCGCGTCGCTGCAGCACGCTGTGCCAGCTCGAGCCCGCCTCAAACCAGACGTCGAAGATGTCCGGCAGGCGCACGAGCGCGCCCACATCGAGCCCGGCAGGTGCCGCAGGGTCGCGCGCGGCGTCGTAGGACGCGAGCAGCTGCGCCGGCGTCTCCGTGAACCACGCATCGCTGCCGGCCTGCGCGAACCGTGCCGCAACCGCGCGCACGCTTGCGGGCGTCATGAACACGCGCCCGTCGGGCATCGCAAACGCAGGGATCGGAAGGCCCCACGCGCGCTGACGCGAGATGCACCAGTCGGGCCGGTGCTCGAGCATGCCGCGCATGCGGTTTCGGCCCCACTCGGGGGCGAAGTCGATGTGCCGCTCCACCGCATCAAGGGCCATCTGCCTCAGTGTGCGGCCCTTCGAGGGACCGCCCTCGCGGCCCGGCCGGTCCACGCCGACGAACCACTGCTCCGTCGCCCGGAAGATCACCGGGGTCTTGCTGCGCCAGTCGTGCGGATAGCTGTGCGTGAAGGTGTGGTCGAAGACGAGATGGCCGCTCTCGCGAAGCCGCTCGGTGACAAGCTTGTTCGCATCCCACACGCTGACGCCGCGGAGCCACTCAGGCACGCTGTCGTCGTAGGTGCCGTCCTCGCGGACCGGGCAGTACACCGGCAGGCCCTCGCGAAGGCCTGTCTGGTAGTCCTCCTGGCCGTGACCCGGCGCCGTGTGCACCAGGCCTGTGCCGTCCTCGAGCGTGACGTACTCCGCCGCCACCACGCGCCCCTCGCGGTCGCAGAACGGATGGCGGTATGCGAGGCCCACGAGCGCCGACCCATCGCACTCGGCGAGCACGCTCACCTTCTCGGCGCCGATGACCGAGCACACCTTCTTGAGCAGATCCGCCGCCACGACGGTCACCGCGCCATCGATCTCCGCGAGCGCGTAGCGGAATCGGGGATGCACCGCGATCGCGAGATTCGCCGGCAGCGTCCACGGGGTCGTGGTCCAGATCATCAGGCACGGCGTGCACGGGCTCTCGGTCCCGAAGGCGCGGTCCGCCGCATCGCGGTCGGCCACCTCGAAGTCGACGTAGACCGACATGTCCTGCCGGTCCTCGTACTCGAGTTCAGCTTCCGCGAGCGCGGTGCGGTTGGCGATCGACCAGTGCACCGGCTTGAGGTCCCGGTACACGAACCCCTCCTCGAGCAGCCGCGCGAAGACCTCGAGGGTCCCCGCCTCGTACTCCGGCTGCATCGTCATGTAGGGGTGCTCGTAGTCGGCGAGCGTGAGCAGACGCTTCATCTGCGCGGCCTGCAGCGCGATGAACTTCTGCGCATAGGCGGCGCACTCGCGGCGGATCGCCATGCGCCGGGTGTCCGGGGGCAGCGCATCGAGCTTCGCGGCCTTGCCGGACTCGACCATGGCGGTGACCACGCGGTGCTCGATCGGCAGGCCGTGGCAGTCCCATCCTGGCACGTAGGCGCAGCGCCGGCCCTCCATGGTGACGGACCGCACCACGATGTCCTTGAGCACCTTGTTGAGCATGTGCCCGACGTGGATCGCCCCGTTGGCGTAAGGCGGGCCGTCATGGAAGACATACGGCTCCGAGCCGGAGCGCGCCGCGAGCACGCTGGCATAGAGCCCCTCCGACTCCCACCGCTTGAGCGTGGCAGGCTCCGCCTGCGCCAGGTTCGCCTTCATCGGGAAGGCCGTCTTGGGCAGGTTCAGTGTGGACTTGTAGTCGCGCCGCTCGCTCGTGGCCATGGAGCGGCGATCATACGGCGACCGGTCAGCCCTCCGGCGACTCGCCCGGCTTCACCACCTCGTCGAGGTAGCGCTGAAAGTCGCCCATCCGGTACGAGATGAAGCAGAAGGCGTGGTGCAGCGCGAACCACTCGAGGTCCTGCGGATCCTTGTCGAGGTCGGTGCGGAGTCGGTTGAGTTCGGCGAGTACCCGTTCGGCCTTCATGGTGCGCGATGCTAGGCGCGCTCAGGCCGCCTGCGCGGTGCCCGCCACCCCGTCGCGCGTCACGATGAAGAAGTCGGTCGTGATCGGGTACGGCATGCGCTCGAAGTCGCGAGCGACCCGCGCGCGGACCCTGTCCACAAACGACGACGGACCGTCCGAGATCGCCAGGAACACGTCCCGCGCCGGCGTCGCGACGAAGAAGTTGCCGCCCAGCTCGCTCGCGAGCCGCGCGTGGAGCCCCTCCATCAGGATGCGCGCCGCGTCGTAGCCGTCGCGCAGCGACACGAATGCCGCGCGTCCGCCGTCCCTTGCCGAGATCATCTGCATCTCCATGCGAGGCCGGTAGCGCATGAGGTTCCGGCGCGCAATGGACTCGAGGTCATCGGGCTGCAGCCCCCAGCGGATCATCTGCTCGGTCGAGACGCTCACCGTGACCTCCGGCATGTCGATGACGAACACGATGACGGTGCCGTTGACCCACGGCACGTGCGCGACCTGCTCGCGGTCGATCGTCTCGAACAGCGACTCCGGCTGGATGCGGGGCATGATCCGGCTTCGTGCCACGGCGAGCGGAACCGGCGTCGCGCCGATCGAGTCGCCCTCGAGGACTCGCTCGAGGTAGCCGCGCACGACGGCGCCCGCATCGGCCGCGTCATCGATCATGCGGTGCAGGTTGTCGAGCTGCATCAGCCGACCGTCCACGCTGAGCCTGAACGGCGCCACGACCTGCACTGACGCGTCGGGGCGGAACTCGCGGAGGATCCGGGCCACCGCGTCGGTGAAGGGCTCTGGCTCTCGAGGAACGGGGATGTGGGGATGGTCGGCCATGGGATTCGCTCAACCCCAAGCATCGGAATCGTTTGGGCCGGGGAGAAGCGAATCCTGCAGGATTTGTGCCGATTGCGACACCGCCGAGCCGAACCGGGATAATGGCGACCATGGCCCCAGCCACCACCTCCAGAACCGCCGCCCTTGATGCGCTGCTCGGCAGCCCGGCGCAGCCAGACCGCTTCGGCGCGCGCGGACCCCTTGTGGTCATCGCAGGACCGTGCCTCCTCGAGTCGGACGAGACCAACATGCGCATCGGCGTCGGGCTCGTGGAGGCCTGCGGCGCTGCGGGCCTGCCGCTGGTCTTCAAGGCCAGCTTCGACAAGGCGAACAGGTCTAGCGTGCGGAGCGCGCGAGGTCCCGGGCTCGAGCGAGGATGCGACATGCTCGCCGCGCTGCGCGAGAGGCTCGGCGTCCCTGTCACCACAGACATCCACGAGCCGGCCCAGGCGGCCCGGGCGGCTCAGGCAGTGGACCTCCTGCAGATCCCTGCGTTCCTCGCGCGGCAGACTGACCTGCTCGCGGCCGCCGCCAGCACCGGACTGCCCGTGAACGTGAAGAAGGGCCAGTTCATGGCGCCTGCCGAGATGCGCGGTGCGCTTGCCAAGCTCCGCGAGTCCGGCTGCGCACGCACCATGGTGACCGAGCGCGGCACCTTCTTCGGGTACCACCGGCTCGTGAACGACTTCGCGGGCCTCGGCGACCTGATGGAGCTTGGCGTCGCCGTCTGCTTCGACGCCACCCACTCGACGCAACTGCCTGGCGAGGGCGCGACGAGCGGCGGGCGCCCCGAGCGCGCGGCGCTGCTTGCCCGCGCCGCGGTGGCGGCTGGAGTCGACGCGGTGTTCCTCGAGTGCCATCCGGACCCGGCCGCGGCCCTGTCCGATGCCTCGACCGTGCAGCCCCTGACGCGCATGAGCGGGCTGCTGTCGGAGCTCGCTGCGGTGCGCGCGGCGCTCTGCGCCTGCGCCGCCCCGCGACTGGAGCGCGCCTAGCATTCGCGGTCTTCTCGCACCATGGATCCGTCCCCGGCACAGACATGCGACCACTGCGGCAGCCCAGCGGTCGTGCACGAGACGCTGATCCGCAACGGCAAGACCACCGCGGTGCACCTGTGCGCCGAGCATGCGCTTGCTGCGGGCTTCCCGGTGCCCGCTGGGCAGCCAGTCGCCGAAGTGGTCCTGCACATCGTCAAGGCGAATCAGCCCGCAGATCCGTCCCGCCCGCGCGCGCTCGCATCCTGCACCGGATGCGGCGTGTCCTTCGCCGAGTTCCGCAAGACCGGGACGCTCGGATGCCCGGCCTGCTACGACTCGTTCCAGCCGATGCTCGGCCAGGTCATCGAGCGCGCGCAAGCTGGCGGCACCGCCCACATTGGCCGCGCACCGAGGGCTGCGGCCGAACTCGAGCTGCGCCGGGTGCGGCGCGAGAAGCTGATGCGCGAGCTTGAGAGCGCCGTCAGCGCGGAGCAGTACGAGCGTGCAGCCCGGCTGCGGGACGAGCTGTCGTCCATCATGCCGGGCGCGGACGGCACGGAGGGGCGCCAGGCACAGAGCCCATCGCCCACATGAAGCGGCCATGAGTCCCGCCCCATCCATCATCGATGTTGCGGCGCTCGCCCGCCTCGGGCCGGATCCGGATGTGGTCATCTCGTCGCGGGTGCGGATCGCACGGAATGTCGCCGGCCTGCCCTTCGTGAACCGGGCCACACACGCGCAGCGCCACGAGGTCCTGCGTGTGCTGAGGAAGGCGGTCGAGGGTGCGGTGAAGCCGGGGCTTGCGTGGCTCGAGCTGCACGGCGCCGCACCCCGTGACCGCACGCTCCTCGTGGAGCGGCACCTCGTCTCGCGGCACTTTGCGGAGAGCGACTCCCCGAGGGCCCTCGCCGTCTCCTCGGACGAACGCTCGAGCCTCATGATCAACGAGGAGGATCACCTGCGGATTCAGGTGCTCCAGTCCGGACTTGCGCTGGACTCGTGCTTCGCCGCAGCCTTCGGCATGGACGACGCGCTCGCTGGCGCGGTGGACTGGGCCTTCCACTCGAGGTGGGGCTACCTCACGGCATGTCCCACCAACGTCGGCTGCGGCATCCGAATCAGCGCGATGCTCCACCTGCCGGCGCTGAGGATGACGCGCGAGATCGAGCGCGTGCAGAACGCAGCCAAGGATCTCCACCTCGCAGTGCGCGGCTACTACGGGGAAGGCTCCGTGACCGACGCCGACTTCTTCCAGGTGTCCAACCAGACCACGCTCGGCTCGACCGAGGAGGCGCTCCTGTCGGAGTTCCGCGACGTCGTGCTGCCGCGGCTGGTCGCGTATGAGCGCGAGGCGCGACAGCAGCTGCTGACCCGCGACCGCCTGCTGCTCGAGGACCGTGTGCACCGCGCGCAGGCGACGCTGCGCGCCGCCCGCCTGCTGGCGCACGACGAGGCGATGCGCCTGCTCAGCAGGGTGCGCCTGGGCGCTGCGCTTGGGCTGATCCCCGTGGACATGGCCCGAATCCAGCGCCTCATGCTCGAGATCCAGCCCGCGCACCTCTCGCTGCTGCGGCCCGAGGCCGCAGGCGGCGACGACGCGGAGCGGTCGGTGCGCGCCGAGTACGTGCGCCAGGCCCTCGCCTGAGCGCTCAGCGCGCTGACAGCCTGTCAGCCTCCCGGGCGAAGTCGAAGTCCCTGGTCGTGATGCCGTTGGCATCGTGGGTGGACAGCGTGAGCGTGACCTTCGAGTAGCGGACGAGGATGTCCGGGTGGTGCTGGACCCGCTCAGCGGACTCGGCCACAGCATTGACGAAGGCCATCGCCCCCCTGAAGTCCTCGAACGCGTAGGTGCGGTTGATGGACTCGCCCACAAGTCCCCACTCGGGGAGGTCCTGGAGGGCCCGCTCCACTTCCGCTTCCGCAAGCTTGCGCATCCATGGGAGGATACAGGACATGGACGCGCCGACCCTAGCGACGCAAGCGCCGCAGCTTGGCGGGCTTGCCCTCACGCGGCTCGCGCCGAGTCCGACAGGACACCTGCACCTCGGCAATGCGCGCACCCTGCTGCTGACGTGGGCGCTGGCGCGCCACATGGGGTGGCGCGTGGTGCTGCGCATCGAGGATCTGGATCCGAGCCGCACGCGCACGGGCGACATCGAGCGCTGCATCGACGACCTCGCGTGGCTTGGCATCGACTGGGACGGCCCGACCTCGATCCAGTCCACGAGGCTCGATGTGCACGCGCGCGCCCTCGATGCGCTGGCCCGTTCCGGCGCGGTCTACACAAGCGCACACTCGCGCGCGCAGATTCGCCGCGCTGCCGCATCGCCCGAGCAGGACGCGCTGCATGCGCCGCACGGCATCGCCTCGGTCGTGCGCTTTCCTCCCGAGATGCGGCCGGCGAGGCCGGGTCCGGAGTGGGTCATGGCGCAGGCGCAGGCGGACCAGCCGCTCGATGCCAACCTGCGCCTTGCCGTCGACGAAGGCATTGAGCGCGTCGACGAGCGGGCGGGCCTCCCCTTCGATGCCGATCCCCTCGCGCTCTTTGGTGATCCGATCCTGTGGACGAAGGCCGGCCTGCCGGCGTACCACCTCGCCGTCTGCGCGGACGACATTGCCCAGGGCGTGACCGATGTGGTGCGGGGGGCTGACCTGCGCGAGGCCGCGGCGCTGCAGGCGCGCATCTGGCGAATGCTCGGCACCACGCCTCCGCGGTGGTGGCACCTTCCGCTGCTGCTCGACGCCGACGGGCAGCGCATGGCCAAGCGCCAGGGGTCGCTGACCGTCTCCTCGCTGCGTGAGGCCGGCGTCCGTGCCGAGCGCATCACCGGCTTCTGCGCGTGGAGCGCGGGCCTTCACGGCGATCGCCTCGCGCCGCTGCCCGCATCCGCGCTCATCGGCATGGCGAGCCAACCGGCCGTCGCGGCGTGGGCTCGCGCGCCCGGCGGCTCCGAACTCGGCGCGCGCAGCACGCTCAGCGAGTCGGCGATGGACTGGCTCCACGGGAAGTGACCTGCGCACCCGCAGCGCCGCTTCGGCGACCCTAGACTCGGCGCCCCATGGAGACCGCTGATGTGCACGCTGCCGCCGAGCACCGCGTGAGCGTCCTGTCGATGCAGGACGACGGCACCGCTGCACGCGTCGCGGCCGCGCTCGGGCGCGTGCCGGGGCTGCGCGCCACGGCGGTCGAGCCGCTGGACCCGCAGTCTCGCCGCATCGCCAGAGAGTGCGCAGCCGTCGTGATCGTCGGCCCCGATCCGGTCCCGGGCGACGCGATCTCGCGGATTGTCGATGATGCCGCAGCTGATGCGCGACCCGTCATCGCGCTCGTGGGTCAGGCACGCGCGGCGCAACCGCCCTGCCCCGGCGTGACGCTCGCGCTTGACGCCCAGCTCGGGCCGGAGCACCTGGCGACTGCGCTGCGCGCGCTCCTGGCGCGCCAGAGGGAAGTGGAGCGCCTGCGCGGCGAGATGACGCTGGCCGCACGGTTCTCTGGAGGCCTCCGACACGAGATGGAGCGCCTGCAGGACGAGCTGCAGCTGGCCGCGAGCGTCCAGCGCGAGTTCCTCCCGCGCAGCCTCCCGTCGATCGGCCGCTTCACCGCCTCGGCGCTCTGGCGTCCCGCGTCCTACGTGTCCGGCGACATCTACAGCGTGATGCGGCTCGACGAGCATCACCTCGGCGCGTTCCTCCTCGATGCGGTGGGCCACGGGGTCCCGGCCGCGCTGCTGACGCTTGTCATCTCGCGCGGGCTCCAGACCAAGCAGATCGACGGCAACGCATACCGCCTGCTGCAGCCTTCGGAGTCGCTCGCCAAGGTGAACGCCGACATGGTCGCGCGCGGCGGGAAGTCCACGCGCTTCGCGACGGCGGTGTACGCCGTGCTGGACACGCGCACGGGCCGCGTCGCGATCTCGAGCGCGGGTCACCTTCCGGCGATCCATGCGCGAGCCGACGGGTCGCTGACGATGATCGAGGGCGTCGGCAGCCTGCTGGGCATCTTCGAGGGCGAGTCGTACCCGCAGCAGGAGGTGACGCTCGGGCCCGGGGAGATGCTGCTGCTGTACTCCGACGGGTTCGAGCAGGCATGGCCCGAGGCGGGCCAGGACCCGTCAGAGCCCCGCATGCCCAACCTCGTCTACCTCGACGTCTTCCGGGAGGCGCTCTCCGCCGGCAGCGCGCAGGGATTCGCGGATGCGGTGGCACTTCGGCTCGATGCGGTCGTGCGCGAGTTCCCGCAGACCGACGACCTCACCCTCGTCTGCATCAGCGCGGACCGCTGAGCCCGCGCTCGGCGAGCATGCGGGACACCGCGCGGTCCACGAGCTTGGCGATGTGATCGACCTCGATGTGCACGCGCGCGCCCGCACGCGACTGGGCCAGGGTCGTGCGCGCCAGCGTCTCGGGGATCAGCGCCACCTCAAGCCATCCGGGACCGCATGCGGCCACGGTCAGCGACACGCCATCGACCGCGACCGATCCCTGCGGGGCCAGCGGCGCCAGCATCGAGCGGTCCGCGGAGATCCTCGTCCTCCACCCTCCGCCGCTGGTGTCCACGGATTCGACGGTGCCGATGCCGTCCACGTGGCCCTGCACGATGTGGCCGCCCATGGGAGTCGATGCGGAGACTGCGCTCTCAAGGTTCACGCGCGTGCCCGGGCTCCACGAGCCGGCGCAGGTCAGATCGAGGGTCTGCGGCACCACATCGAAGGCCCAGTGCCCCCGTGGCGTCACGGCCGCCAGCGTCAGGCACACGCCGCTCACCGCGATCGACTCGCCCAGCGCAGCGGCGTGATCCCACGATCCGGGATCCACGGCGATGCGCCGCCCAGCTGCAGAGGGCGCCGACTCGACGACTGTGCCGATGGCCTGGACGAGACCGGTGAACATGCGTGAAGGATCGACCGACTATCGCCACGCCGTCTCGACGCGCGAACTCGGATAGTAGCGGGCGAGGATCTCGCGCCATCCGTTCCCTGCCTTCGCCATCTCCTGCGCGCCGTGCTGGCACATGCCGACGCCGTGGCCGAATCCGCGCCCCGAGAACTCCATCGTGCCGCGCGCCAGCGTGATCGTGCAGTCCGATGACCTGATCGACGTCGCGCGGTCGCGCGCGGCGTTGATGGCCGTGCGCAGCTCCTCGGCGCCGAGCGTCACCTCGCCCTTTGGCGTCGTGAGCGTGAAGGCCACTGTCCGACCCGCGGCATTGCGGCTGGCAGGCCTGATGGCGCTGATCGACTCGATCGCCGCCACGTCGGGCCTCCAGTTGCTCCGCCCCCAGTTGCGCAGCCGCTCCGCCACCTTCGTGGCCGGGACCGTCGCCTTCCAGGTGGCCACCTTGGTCCGCTCGCAGCACGCGCTGCGTGCCGCGCCCTCGCCCGCCGAGATCGGCGCAATCGCATGGTGAGGGTTGTCGGTGATCGCTCCGCGCGCCGTCGCGGGGCGGCCGCCGCATGCGCTCGAGTAGTACGCAGGCACCACAAGCCCGTCGTGCACGAGGACCATCCCCCGGGTCTCGCGCACAGCCTGCAGCGCCGTGGGGTTGCTCGTCGCCCCGACCCACGCCTGGCTCTGCTCGCCCGCCACCACGTCGAAGTGGCGACGCTCGCTCCAGCGGTCATCCTCGACCACGGCGTAGCTGCGGGCCGCGATCGCCTGTGCCTTGTAGGTGTCAAGATCCCACGACCCGTAGAGCTCCTTCGCGATGACGCCCGGCAGGTATGTCTCCATGGGCACGTCCATCACGACGTCGACGCCACCAGAGGGCATGCGCACGAGCCTCATGCGACCAGGCCATGTCGAACCGCTCCACTCCACCTGCGCAGGACCCGACGCGGCCTCGACCTGCAGCTGCGCGGTCCCGGCAGGCCATGAGGCGGTCACTCCCGCAGCGTCCCGGGCCGACCAGCCGGAGGCACTTGAGCTGAACTCGACCGGTCCCGAAAGCACGCGCGGACCGCTGCCAGATGGCGGGGTTTCATGGCCGTCCATCTGCGCGATGCTCAACTGAAGCCTCTGCCCTCGGGCGCCCACGCGCGCCGCGGCGCCCGGGTCAACCTCGGCGATGCGCACCCGGATGTCCGGCTCGTGTGCCGGGGGCAGCGGGCGCGGTCTCGGCGGAGGTGGCGGCGGCGGCAGCGGCGGCCCCGATGCGGCGACCGCCTCAGGGACCTTGGGGACCGCAGCATCCGGCTGGCTTCGGGGCGCCGGCGCGTCCGGACCCCTGCGGTAGACGGGCTCAGGGGCGCGGGCCGATGGCTGCTCGTATGCCGGCTGGGAGCAGCCCTGCGCCAGCAGCACAACCGCCGCAGCGCAGCACGCCGCCGCGGGGACGCCGAGCCAGCGGAGCCTCGTTCTGGAGCCGTCCATGGCTCCACTCATTGTCGGCTCTCGGGGCGCTACTCGATCACTCTCAGCGAGAGGCCGCGCTCGACCAGCTTGGCCTTGATCTCGTCGAGGCTCGTGGCGCCGAAGTTCTTCACGCCCATCAGCTCCGCCTCGGTGCGGCTGGCGAGCTCGCCGATGGTCGCGATGCCAAGCACCTGCAGCGCCTTGCGCGAGCGCACGCTCAGGTCAAGGCCGGAGATCGGCTGGTTGAGCAGCTGCTCGGGCACGGCCTCGCGCAGGCGGTCGATGTACTCGCGGTGGAAGTCTGCGGCTTGGCCTCCCTCGAGGCCCTGACCGAGTCGAAGGCCGCGGGAGGCGAGCATCTGCTTGATCTCGACGAGGCTGGTGTCGCCGAAGTTCTTGTAGGCCAGCAGCTCCGCCTCGGTGATGCGGAGCAGGTCCCCGAGGGTGCGGATGTTCATCTTGCGCAGGCAGTTGCGCGCACGCACGGACAGCTCGAAGTCGGTCACAGGCGTGTGCAGCACAGCCGCCTGCTTCGCGGTGTCGTTCGCCGCCTTCTCGTCGTAGTACATCGTGCGGCTGGCCACCACGTCCTTCATGAAGAGGCGAGCGCGGCGATGCGTGGGATCGGTATCGACCACCTTCTTGAGGCAGCGCTCGGCGCGCACGAAGTCGCCGCGGTCCTCGTAGATCACTGCGAGGTTCACCAGCGCGTTGACCGGCGGGTTCGGCA
>JBIIIL010000229.1:0-4158 GCA_044234825.1 Phycisphaerales bacterium | reverse complement strand
GCGACCCGCCATCTGCTCGGGAATCCGGCCCATGCCGCGCGCGGGCACCACTGTGTCCCCGCGTGCAAACATGGCGAGCCTGAACTCGAACGACCTGCGGTCGGACCCGAGCGAGCGGTCCAGGAAGACACCGCCAAAGAAGGGCCGGAAGAACGATCCCACCAGCGCATCGCTCACGCCCCACTCGCGGAGGGCATCGGCCGCCGTCGGCACGAGCGGCACCTTGCCCGTCGCCTGCCGAACGAGCGGGTCGCCGCTCTCGCCCGGCACAGGCTCGCCACGAGCGGACGCGTCCGGCGGCACGATGCGTCCGCGGGCCGCGCGACGGGCCACCGGCAGCAGCCGCACGGCATCCGACACGCTCACCGAGCCGGACAGGATTGAACCGATCGCCGTCGCAGGGCGCTTGAGCGGGTGCGCGATGCGCGACCAGCGGCCGCCCCTGAAGATCGCCGCACCAGGCGCGAACGCGCGCATGTCGAGCGCAGGCAGGTCGAGCGTCCCCCGAGCCTCGGGGTAGGCGTTCAGGAACACCTGGAAGCCCCGGTCAAGCAGGTGTCCATCGACCGAGTCTGTGGTCACCCTGCCGCCAAGGCGATCCGACGCCTCGAGCAGGGTCCACGAGAGGCCGCGGCGCGCGCAGGCCATGGCGCACGACAGCCCCGCAATCCCGCCCCCGATGATCAGCACGTCTGCGGGCTCGTCCATGGGCGGCAGATGCTAGGGATGTTCGGGCGCGTGGGGTCGCGCGAAGGCGCAGCCGCACTCCGGGCAGCGGCCGCAGCCACCCTCATCCGGCGTTCGTGTGAGGTCATGCCCGCATGCCACGCACGATCGGTCTGCGGCGCCGATGGTCCGCATCCATTCCTGCCGCGCGTAGCGCGCGACGGCCATGATCGGCATCAGGCCGATGAGATAGACCATGATCGCGGTCACGCCGCGGCTGACGTCGACGCGGCGCCCCGCGAGCGCGCCCACATCGATCCAGCGCGCCACGGCAAGAAGCGGCCACGCGGCGATCGCCGTGATCGCGATCGCCGCCAGCGCCACAAGGCCGATGCGGCGCCATGGAATCGGCCGACGCGCCGAGTAGGCGTCCGCGGGCTCAGTCCACTGCATCAGGGCCCACGGCCTGCCGCAGCGCGAGCACATCCCGGTGCGCTCGCGCTCCGGCGGGCGCTGCGCAGCGCCGCATCCCATGCAGAGCCGCTCACGACGGATGCGCCGCATCCAGTGGCGCAGCCCCATCAGCCATGCCATGTGCCCTCCCGCAACCGCGAAGACGATGGCCCCCAGGAACAGCGACTGCCCGGGCGAGCGGTCGAAGAGCGCGACTCGCGCCAGCATGGCGCAGAGCGGCCCGCCCACGAGCGCGCCGAGCGCAGCCGCCGATCCGATCGCCATCCAGTTCGCAGGGCGGTCGAGCAGCATCGCGTCGGCGGCATCCGTGAGCTCGCGGTGCATGCGCCCGAGCGCACCGACGGGACGCGGCACAGTCGCGATCGCCATCGCGGCGATCGCCACGCCGATCGCGTCGGCGAGGTAGTCGGGCAGCGATGCGTTGCGGCGGACCCATGGAATCGACTGCGTCAGCTCGTCGACCGCGGCCCATGCCAGCATCGCCACCACGAGCCAACCGAGGCGCGGGATCCACCGCGTGCGCCAGAGCAAGAGCGTCAGCGCCGCGAAGGTGACTGCGTGCAGCAGCGTGTCGCCGGGCATGCCCGCCTTGAGCTCAAGCGCGGGCCAGTGCGTGGCGACGAACGCGGCGAGGAACGACGCCACCGCGATGGCCCGCAGCGACCACAGGGCCCTCTGACCGGCCATCTCAGGCGCTCGCCGGGGACGCCACAGCCGCGGGCGGCGCGGATGCCGATTCGGTCACCGGAACCGTCCGCACCGCGGCCGACCCCGATGCTGCGGCGGCGCTCCGCCAGCGGGCGACCATGCCGCGCGCGAGCGCGAGGTAGTCCGCAGCGCCCGCGCACTTGGGCGAATAGTCGAAGATCGTCTGCCCGAAGCTTGGTGCCTCGGCAAGCTTGATGTTGCGGCGCACGGGCGGCTTCAGCACATGCGCGTCACGCCACGGCACGTCATCGCCGCGGTGACGCTCGAAGTACCTGTCGATCTCCTCGACGACCGCACGCCCATGGCTCGACTGCGACTCGTGCATGCACAGCAGCACGCCGCCGACCGTGATTCCCGGATTGAGGGACCGCTCCACGAGCAGCACCGTCTCGAGGAGCTTCTCGAGGCCACGCAGCGCGAGGTACTGCGCCTGCATGGGAACGATGACCTCGTGCGCCATGGTCAGCGCGTTCACGCTGAGCACGCCGAGGCTCGGCGGGCAGTCGAGCAGCACGACGTCGTACCTGCCGAGCACGCCGGACAGGCGATCCGCGAGGATCCGCTGCATTCCGGGGCGCAGCGCCAGCTCGCCCTCGACGAGCGCGAGCTCCGTGTCGCTTGGGATGAAGTCCAGACGCTCTCGCGCGGACCGGATGCAGTCCGGGGCGGCGACGGACTCGTCGACGAAGAGGTCGCGCACGCTGCGCTGGTCCATCTCCTGCTCGTGCCCGAAGTGGAGCGACAGGTTGGACTGGGGATCGAGATCGACAACCAGGGTCCGAAGCCCCTCCACCGCAAACGCGGCGCCCAAGTTGGCCGTGGACGTCGTCTTGCCGACCCCGCCCTTCTGGTTGAGGAGGGCCACAATGCGCGGTCCCTGCGCAGCACGCGTCATGGTCGGAGTGTATCCGCGGCAGGTGGTCCGGCAGGCGCGGGCGCTGCGGTCCACGCATCGAACGCCACCGGAAGCGGGCGCGCCTCCGGGCTCCACGCGGGCGGCGCGATCCCGGCGCTCAACACGTCTCCGCTTGGGAGGCTTCGCTCGAGCGAGAGGGTTCCTGATGGGGTCCGGATCCAGTCGCGAGGCAGGAGCACCCGCGCTCGCCACCCGCGCGGACCTGACGCGACGCGCACGACGGCGCCATCGGTCTCGCCGACGGGACCGGACTCGCTGACCTGGATCTGCCGACGCCATCCCGCGTCGACCGCGATCGTGACGATGTCCTGCGGCGAGGGCTCATCCGGGCGACGGCAGTCGACGAGCAGCTCCCACCCCGCAGGTCGCCGCCTGAGCTGCGCCATCGTGAGCGAGGCCTCCGGCGCGGGACGCACAGTCCCTGCCCTCATCTCCGCGAGGCTCGCGCGCGGCAGGAACGCGCCCAGCGCGAGCGCAGGCGGCCGGGCCGCCACGCGACCGATCCCGATGGGCACGCCCATCGACCACTCCCGGGACTCAAGCAGCACCACCGGGATCGCGCGCGCGCTGCGCTCGACCGCACGACGCACCGCATCGCGCCCGGGGTCGACCTCCGGCGGCGCGAGGTGACCCAGGTCCTGCTCCTCAAGGGCGCGCACAACATCCTCGGGCAGCGCCTCCGTCTCGACGGAGTCGCGCTGGAGGCGGACCAGCTGCACCGTCTCAGGTTCCAGCGTGACGCTGAGCGACGGATCCTTCCGGTCTGGCCAGCGGAGGCTCACGTCCATGGTGGACGGCCTCGGGTTCGCGATGCGCATCACGATGCCGTCGTCGTCCTCGCCTTCGATCCACGCCACCACGGGCGAGCGCGACTCTCGCCACCGCCGAGCCGCCTCCACGATCCCGATGCCGTCGGCGACGGGGTCCAGCAGCGCCTCGAGGAGCGCGTTGAGCTCGCGAAGGTCGGTCGCCCATGCGGCGATGCACTCGCCATCGGGCACGCACGCGCGTCCGGTGAGGTCGGCCAGGATGTCCCGCGCCGCATCGGGATCCGCATGGCGCAGCCTCTCGAGCGCGCCGCTCCACAGCGACGCAAGGTGACGCGCATACAGGACGTCATGGGCAGTGCCGCGCGGCTCCGGCACGGGTTCGCCCACGCGCGCCGCAAGCAGGTGCCACCTGAAGTGCTCGCTCGGCGAGTCGATGTCCGGAAGGTGCGGCGCGCCCTCGGTCGGCGCCTCCGTCACGGATGCGCGGGCCGCGGGCAGCGGATCGAGCCAGTCGGGGTCGATGCGCTGGGCGCCAAGCTGGATGTGATCCTCGCCGTCCGCCGGAAGCGGCACGAGCAGCACCACATCCCCGGCCGGTGTCGACCCGCCCGCAGGATCCGCTCC
>JBIIIL010000228.1:0-4165 GCA_044234825.1 Phycisphaerales bacterium | reverse complement strand
CATCCCCGTGCGCCACTTCGACGATACGGTCATCGGGGCCTCGAACCGTCTGGCCTTCGAGAGCGCGCGCGCCGTGGCTGACGGCCGTGAGCAGTCGATGCGCATGCTCTTCCTGCACGGTCGCTGCGGCGTGGGCAAGACCCACCTGCTGCAGGCGATTGCATGCCGGCGCCGTGAGGTCGCCCCCGCGGCCCGGATCCGCTACCTCACCGGCGAGCAGTTCACCAACGAGTACATCACCGCGGTGCGAGAGGGCGGACTCGAGGGGTTCCGCCGGCGCATCCGCAGGCAGCACCTGCTCGTGATCGACGACATTCACTTCCTCGCGAGCAAGACAGCGACGCAGACGGAGTTCCAGCACACGGTGGATGAGATTGCCCTCGCGGGTGGCGCGGTGGTGCTTGCCGCCGACGGCCATCCGCGGCACATGCAGAGGATCGGCGCGGGCCTCGTCAGCCGCTTCATGTCCGGCATGGTCGTGCGCATCGACGAGCCGGACCATGCGATGCGCGGCCAGCTTGCGCAGCGCTTTGCCGCGTTACGCGGCCTCGTGCTCAGCGACGCTGCGGTATCGCTGCTGGCGGACCGGGTGACCGGAAGCGTGCGCGACATCGAGGGTGCGGTGTCGGCGCTCGCGGCGCTTCGGCTGGTCACGGGACGCGGCTCCGGCGGGCCGATCGGTCCCGGACATGTGACCGAGGCGCTCGGCGCAGGGCTGCCGACGCTGCGCGGCCGTCCCGCGCGCATCGGCGAGATCATCGAGGCGTGCTGCATCGCGACCGGCGTCTCTCGCGAGGACCTGATGGGCGGCAGCCGCCACCGCAGGGTGGTCGCCGCACGCGGACTGATCGCGCACCTCGCGCGGGAGATGACCACGATGTCCTTCCCCGAGATCGCGCTCGCGCTCGGCCGTCCGACTCACTCGACGGTGCATGCCGCCGCCGCTCGATTCAGGGCGGCCATGGAGCGTGGCGAGAGCGTGCCGTGCGCCGATGGGGACCGCCCCGCTGCCGATGTCGCGGATCACGCCCGGCGCGAGGTCGGTCGCGTGCCCGCCTGACGCTCGCGTGCGCGGCCGCGCCGATACACTCGGCACGATGCGCCTGTCCTCCGCTCGACGCCACTCCGCACTCGGCGTCGCGTGTGTGGCGGCAGCGTGCCTGGCGCACGCCGTGGCGGTTCCGCAGGCCGCTGCCGCACCCCAGTACGAGCGCACAGCCCCCTACGACGCCGCGGTCGGCCACATGCGCAAGGCCATCGAGCCTGTTGGCTCGGGGCAGCACCATGCGCTGCTGATCTCGCTGCGCTCGCTCCGCGACCCGCAGCTGCGCGGCCTCTTCGAGTCGCTCACCAACTCAAGCGACTTCACCTCGCGCGTGGACGGCATCCTCGGGCTTGCCGAACTGTCGCCGGACAAGGGCATCGACCCGGTCCTCATGAGCAGGTTCAGCTCGCGCGAGGACCGCTCCGCCGCCATCCGAAGCGCCATCGGCCTGAAGCTCGTCTCGGCGGCAGCTGCGCAGGAACTCCTGAAGATCGACGACCTCACAGGACTCGACCGCGCTGCGCTCGCCGGCGAGCTGTTCCGGCTCGGCACGCCGATCGACCCCAATCTGCTGAAGGAGGCCATCGACGACCCCTCCGACGAGGTCGCTGGGCTTGGCGCGATGCTCATGCTCCAGGCGGGTGACCGCACGGCATGGTCCCGCTACATCGACAGGCTGATGGCGCGACACGAGGACCTCCGCAACGCCGTCGTCGGCGAGCTCGGCAAGGCAGCGCTGGCCTACCAGCTCAAGGCCGCCGTGCCGGCGCTGCTGGCGCTCGTGTCGCGCGATGGCTTCCGCGTGCCGACCCGAATGGTCATCAACGGAGCTGCCCTGTCGCTGGACCGCGAGGCGGGGATTGCGGCCTGGCGCGAGATCATCGCAAGCGACCGGTCCCAGCCGACGCTGGTGCGTGCCGGCCTGCAGATGCTCGCCCACGAGGGCGCGGTGCCGGAGCCGGTCATCGTGATGCTCCGCAACAACGACGAGCTCATCGAGGACATCATCACCGCGATCATCGCGTGCTCCGGCACGGACGCCGACGCGGCCGCTGCCTCGCTCGAGCGGCTGGTGCAGTCCGGCAACCGGCAGGCCGTCGAATGGGCGATGCGGCGCGCATCCACGCTGCCGGCCGCCGCCGCGTCCCGCGTGCTCAGCTCGGTGTTCCGCGCAGGCACGGGGCCGAGCGCGCCTGCCCCGCTGCGTGGCATGGCGCTCGATGCCGCAGGCCGGCTGGCGAAGGCGGACCCGGCGGCTGCGGTCGCGCTGCTGCGCGAGAACGCGGGCTCGAGCGGCGTCCAGGAGCTGCTGCTGCTTGGCATGATCAGCGCCGTGTCCGAGCGGCCGCTCGACGCGCAGGATCCGGCGCTTGTGGCGCAGGCTGCCGCTGCCGCCGCGGCGGTGCAGGGCTCGTCGAGCCGGCGCGCCGAGAGCCTCGCGCTGCTGCTGCTGGCGCGCACGGCGCAGGGCCCGCTCGACGCCGAGACGCTGCGTGCGCTCGGCACCGTGGCTGCGGGCGGCGGCGATCTCGACCCCACGCTGCAGGTGCAGGCCGCATGGCTCTTCGTCAAGCACTCAGGCCGCGGCGAGCAGGCGCTCGCGCAACTCCGCCCCCAATGATGAAGTTCGACATACCGCTTTCCCGTCCCGACCTCACCGATGGCGATCGAGATGCCGTGATGGCCACGCTCGAGGGCCAGCGGCTCACCAACGGCCCTGCGCTGATCGCGCTCGAGTCCGAGGCCGCGCGCGTGACGCGCCGCCCGTTCGCGGTGGGCGTCAGCAGCAGCGGCGTCGGCATGCAGATCGCCCTCGAGGCGCTCGAGATCGGCCCCGGCGACGAGGTCGTCGTGCCTGCGTTCAGCTACGCGGCCAACGTCAACGCGGTCATCGCGACAGGCGCGACGCCGGTGTTCGCGGACAGCGACCCGCGGACGCTCAACATGTCCGCCGTGGACGCCGAGTGCCGCATCACGCCGCGCACCCGAGCCCTCATCGGCGTCCCCGCGTTCGGCAACGCGGCGGGCCTGCCCGAGCTCATCGCGCTGTGCTCCCGCTTCGAGATCCCCATGGTGGAGAACGCGAGCGAGGCCATCGGCTCGAGCATCGGCTCCGACAACGTGGGCAAGTTCGGGCGCCTCAGCGTGCTCGGCTTCGGCCCGAACCGGCCCGTGGCCGCAGGCGAGGGCGGCGCGATCGTCACGCACGACGATCGCCTGGCCGCGTCATGCCGCGGGCTGCGCAACCAGGGCCGCATCGACCGGATGAGCTTCCCCGAGCAGTCGCTCGACCTGGGGATGCTGATGCGCTTCGCGGGCCGGGGCCACGATGCGCGGCTTGCCGAGCCCCTGGCCGCGCTCGCCGCGAGCCAGCTCAGGCGCATCGACGCCACCCGCGAGCGGCGCGAGCAGGTCGCGTCGTGGTACATGGAGCGGCTCGCCGGGCACCCCGAGATCCTGCTGCCCAACATCCCCCACAACGCCTCCATCTGCTGGCCGCTCTTCTGGGTGCGGCTGTCGGACCGGTTCTGCGCCGAAGACCGCGACGAGATCGTGGCGGGCCTGCACCGTCACGACATCGGCGCCGCGAACCACTACCCCTGCCTGCACCTGCTTCCGCACGTGCGGCGCATGCAGGCCACTGCGCTTGGCATGTGCCCCGTGGCCGAGAGCCTCAGCGACCGCACGATCACGCTGCCTATGTTCACGTCGATGCGCGAGTCCCACGTGGACCAGGTGTGCCAGACGCTCACGCTGCTGATCGACCGCACGCGGGTCACCCGCGGCTAGGGGCGGGCGCGCCGCGCCCGCCGTCCTCAAAGCCACCCATGGGATTCGAACCCACGACCTATGCTTTACGAAAGCATTGCTCTACCACTGAGCTAGGGTGGCGCTCTCCGTCGCGCGGAGAATATCACACGCGACGCTCACTCCGTGACGATCAGCTTGACCACATCGCGCACCGGCAGCCCGAGCGCCCCGTAGGCCGTGCCAGCCGCATCGGCCGCAGGACCGCTCGACGAGGTGATCACGGTGCGCAGCGCATCCACCTGCTGAGGCTCGAGCATGTTGCCGAAGCGGCGAGCGCTCTCGGCGACGCGCAGCAGCAGCTCCGCCTGC
>JBIIIL010000226.1:0-4190 GCA_044234825.1 Phycisphaerales bacterium | reverse complement strand
CGCTTGGCGCCATCGGCGTGCGCGAGGGCGTGTTCTTCGCCGCAAGCGACCGATTCTCGATCGAGGTGCACGGCCGAGGCACGCACGCCGCATGGCCCCATGACGGGCGCGATCCGGTGCTCGCGGCGTCCGCGATCGTGATGGGCCTGCAGCAGATCCCCGCGCGCGACCGCGATCCTGCAGACCCGGTCGTGGTGACGGCATGCACGTTCCACGCAGGCACGGCGACCAACGTGATCCCGCCGGTCGCGCAGGTAGGCGGCACGATCCGCACGGTGTCCGAGCGCACGCGGGAGATGGTGCACGCGCGCATGGCGGAGGTTGTCGCAGGCATTGCGAGCGCGCACGGCTGCAGGGCCGATTGCGTGATCGACGACGGATTCCCGATGCTGCGCAACGACGCGCGTGCGTGCACCGATGCGCGCCGTGCCGTCGCCGCATGCGCACCGAACCTTCATGCCGTGGAGCTGGCGCACCCCGTCATGGGAGGCGAGGACTTCTCCTACTACGCGCAGCGTGTGCCGTCATGCTTCGTGGCGCTCGGGCTGCAGCCGCCCGGCGCCGCCCCGATGCCGGTCCTGCACGCCGACAACTTCGACTTCAACGACGCGGCAATCGCGCCGGGCGTGGAAGTCATGGTCCAACTGGCGCTCTCCGGCTTGCCCGAGGCGGCCTAGGGCGTACCATCAGGCCGTGAAGTGCGACTCCTTGGTGCTTGCGGCCTTCGCCGCCGCGCTTGTGCCGTTCGCTCACGCGCAGCCATCCGACCTCCCGAGCCCGCTGCAGCGCGCCGCCGGCCCTGCCAGCGCCTCGCTCCCGCGTGGGATCGCCTCGCTCGACGCCGACCACGTCGCATGGCTCGCGGCGCAGGCGCAGCAGAGCGTCAGGTTCGAGGGCTTCCCGCTTGGAGCCACGCGCACCGCGGACCTGAACCTTGCGCGTGCCGACCCGCTCCGAAATGCGCACGTGGTGGTCGCCCGGATCGGCGCTGACGGCGCGATCTCCGAGCGGCAGCTCGGGCCCTCGACCGCGGATGTGTGGGTGGGTCACGTGGAGGGCGAGCCCGGATCGATTGCCATGATCGCACGCTCTCCGCACTTCACGTACGGGTACGTCGAGGCGTCATTCGGCACGGCGATCATCTCAAGCGGCCCTGCCGGGTCGGGTCTGCCCATCGTCTCATTCACCATGCAGGACCTCGACCCTGACGCGATCCGCTGGGCGGAGCACGCGTGCCAGCTCCTGGTGCCGCCGGAGGGCAAGGCCGGCCGCGATGCCGCCGAGGGCGGAGTCGCGGGCAGCGTGCCCTGCCGTCAGGCACGCGTGGCGATCGACACGGACACGGAGTTCCTCGGCCGATTCGGGGGCAACGCCGATGCAGCCCGCGACTACGTCGCCACCCTGTTCGCCGCCGCGAACATGATCTACGTGCGCGACCTTTCGCTCCACCCGAATCTCGCGTACCTGCGCCTGTGGGAGGGCTCGACGGACCCGTGGCTCACCGGCGCCTCCAGCGATGCGCTCAACGAGTTCCGGGACCACTGGCAAGGCTCGATGGGGAGCGTGAGCCGCACGATGGCCCACATGCTCTCGGGCCGCGGTCTCGGCGGCGGCGTGGCGTGGCTCTCGAGCATCTGCAACAGCTTCTCGTACGCCGTGTCCGGCAACCTCGGGGGCTCGTTCCCCTACCCGGTCGCGGACAACAGCGGGCAGAACTGGGACCTGATGGTGTTCACGCACGAGATGGGTCACAACCTCGGCGCGCCGCACACCCACTCCGAGAGCCCCATCGCCGACGGGTGCGGCCTCAACCCCCAGGACTGCGCGGTGGCGCAGGCTGGCGCAGGCACCATCATGAGCTACTGCCACCTCTGCAGCGGCGGCATGGCGAACATGCGCATGCAGTTCCACGAGTACAGCGTGGAATCGATGGCGACCTACCTCAGCGGCACCTCGTGCAACATCACGGGACCGGCCGAACCCCCCTCGGCCATGGCGGACCGATGGACCGTCATCCCTCCGGTATCCCTCGACCTCGATGTGCTCGCCAACGACCTGCCATTCAACTGCGAGAGCGTGACCATCGCGTCGCTCGTCAACGAGACAGGCAACGCGACGCTGACTGTGATCCCGGGCGGCGGCACCGATGGCCGGGACATCATCCGGGCAGTCGTGGACATCGCGCCTGGACAGCAGGTTCGCGCCAACTACCGCATCAAGGACTCGAGCGGCTGGTGGTCGCTCGTGACACCCATCCGCATTGACGCGCTGCTGATGCGCACGCCGGAGAACCCCGTGGGGCACGTGCCAGGCATCGCCGCCCGGTACTACGCACTGTCCGATCCTTCAGTGCTTCCCGACCTCGCCACGCTCAGCCCCTACCTGACGACGTCGGTCAGTGCGCTCGACTTCCCGAGCACAGGCGGGAACTTCGCGAACTCCGGCCGCTCCGAGAACGTGGGCGCGCTCTACACGGGATGGATCGACATCCCCGAGTCCGGCGAGTGGCGGCTGTTCACCGACTCCGACGATGGATCGAAGCTCTGGATCGGCAACCAGCTCGTCGTCAGCAACGACGGCCTCCATCCGATGGTGGAGGTCGGCGGCTCCATCGCGCTCGCGCGCGGCAGGCACGAGATCACAGTCGGCTTCTTCGAGCGCGGAGGGGGCGCCGGGCTGATCGTGTCCTGGCAAGGGCCTGGCACCAGCAAGCAGGTGGTGCCTGCAGCGCGCTGGTCGCGCGGCGGCACCGTCAACTGGGCCGACGTGAACCGCGACGGCGCGGTCAACGCGATTGACCTGACGGCGGTGCTCGCCGCTTGGGGCACGACCGGCGCGGGCGCGGCCGACGCGGACAGGGACGGCCGCGTCAACGGCAACGACCTGACCGTCGTGCTCGCCGGGTGGACGGGCTAGCGGACCTCGCTCAGGCGAGTGCGGCGGCCTTCGAGTCGATGCAGGCGATCAGCTCGCCCCAGGCCTTGTCGAAGGAGTCGCGTCCCTCGACCTGCAGCGCCTGCGCCGTCGAGTCGAGGTCGACCCCGGCCTTGGCCACCGCATCAAGCGTCGCCTTCCACGACATGTCGGTGGGCGACAGCACGGAGGTCACGGTGCCGTGGTCGGCCATCGCGAGCATCGTGTGCTCCGGAATGGTGTCGACGGTGCGTGCCGCCGCGAGCGACTCCACGTACAGCGTGTCCTTGAGCGCCGGATCCTTGGTGCTCGTGCTCGCAAACAGCAGGCGCTGGGCGCGCGCGCCCTTGGAGGCCAGCGCCATCCAGCGGTCTGACGTGAAGAGCTCGACGTAGCTGCGGTAGCACTGGCGGCCCACCGCGATGCCGAGCGTGTTCGCGAGGTTCGCGGGCAGCCGCTTGGCCGTCTTGCCATCCCACCGCGAGATGAAGAGGCTCGCCACGCCGCATACGCCGTCGAGCGGCTGGCCTGCCTTCACGCGCCGCTCGAGTCCGCGCATGTACGCCTCCGCCGCGGCGCGGTACTGCGCATCCGAGAAGAGGAGCGTCACATTGATCGACACGCCGTCGGCCGTGAGCGCCTCGATCGCCGGGATGCCCTCGGGCGTGCCGGGCACCTTGATGAACAGGTTCTTTCGGGACGCCTTCGCGTGCAGCGCGCGCGCCTGCTTCACGGTGGAGTCGGTGTCATTGGCCAGGAGCGGGGAGACCTCGAGCGAGACCCAGCCGTCCTCGCCGCCCGTGCGCGCGTGGACCGGCGCGAAGAGGTCGCAGGCCCGGCGGAGGTCCGTGAGGGCGATCTCGAAGAAGATCTCCTCCGACTTCATCCCCTTGGCCATGAGGCCGCGGATCTGCGCGTCATAGCTGTCGCCGCCGGTGACGGCCTTCTCGAAGATGCTCGGGTTGGAGGTGAGGCCGGTGACCGAGAGCTCGCGCACGTACCGCTCGAGGGTGCCCGAGTCGAGCATTGTGCGGGTGATGTTGTCGAGCCAGACGCTCTGTCCGGCGAACGAGAGGAGTGCAGTGCCGCGCATAGGGGGTTGAGGATAGCCACCCCGCTACCCTGCCCTCCCATGACCACCGCAGCAGCCACAGCGCCATCGGCCGTCACCCCCACACGCCGCCCCGAGTGGGCTGCGGTCCAGTCCCATGCGGACCGGCTCGCAGGCACGCACCTGCGCGAGCTCTTCAAGGCAGATTCGGGCCGCGGCCCGTCGC
>JBIIIL010000298.1:0-2745 GCA_044234825.1 Phycisphaerales bacterium | reverse complement strand
AGCGTCTCGTCGTCGAGGCCGATGTACTCGCGCATGTGCTGGTCGTAGACCTCCTGGTCTCGGTCGCGCGAGAGGTCCAGGCGCAGCTCGTTGATGACCTTCGTGCCCTGACGAATCCACTCGTCCCAGGTCTCGGCGCTGATGTTCTCCTGGATCCATGCGCCCACCGGTCCCTTGAAGGGGGCCTTGGCAAGCTTGGTGCCCGTGCGGCCAGTTCGGCCGCACGTGAAGCCGCCCGCACCTGGCGCGACGGGTGCCTTCGGGGCAGCGGGGCGCTCCACCTGCGGAGGCTCGCGGCCCACAGAGCGCATCAGCTGCACCATCGCCTGCTCCGGCATGCGGTCTCCCTTGCGGACCGCGAGCGCAATGCCGCGGTTCAGGACGTCCACCGCACGATCGACCCAGCCTGCCCCGATCATCGCCTGCGCGCAGAGCTGGTAGGCCTTGCTCATCTCCGGACTCAGGTCGATGCACCGCGCGAGGCTCTGCGCCGCCTCGGCGTGCCGGCCTGCCTGCAGGTAGGCATTCCCGAGCGAGAAGTGCGCCATCTCATTGGTCGGGTCCGCCGACGCCATCTTCTCGAACTGCGCGATGCGGTCGCTGCTGGGGGTGCTCATGGTGCGCGATGGTAGGCGCGTGGCTGCGCGGGATCTGCTACAACAGCGCGCCGTGATCGACATGGCCACCGAGATCGCAGGCCTCGCGCTGCGCAACCCGGTCGTGCTTGCCGCCGGCACCGCGGGATACGTGGGCGAGATGGCGGATGCGATGGACCTCTCGCGCGTGGGCGCGGTGACGAGCAAGAGCATCACGCGCGAGCCTCGCGAGGGCAACGCCCCGTGGCGGATCATCCCGGCCAAGGCGGGGATGCTCAATGCGATCGGGCTCGCCAATGTCGGCATCGAGCGCTTCATCGACTCGAAGCTTCCCGGCGCGGCGCAGCTGCCGTGCGCGCTGATCGTCTCGGCGGCCGGGCACTCGATCGACGACTACGTGGGCGTCGTGGGCTCGCTGGCGGCGCGCACGTCGGTCCGCACGGTCGAGCTCAACGTGTCGTGCCCGAACACGGCCACCGGGAGGTCGTTCGGCGCAGACCCTCAGGCGCTGGCGACGCTGCTTGCCGGCGTCCGCGCGGCTGCGCCCGACGTGCGGCTCATCGTCAAGCTGGCGCCCGACGCCGACCCGGTCGGCATGGCACGAGTCGCGGTCGAAGGCGGTGCAGCGGCGCTGACGCTCACCAACACGCTTCCTGCGATGGCGATCGATCCTGAGTCGCGGCGCATGCGCCTGTCGCGCGGGCAGGGCGGACTGAGCGGGCCTGCGATACACCCGCTTGTGGTGCGCATCGTGCACGACGTGCACAGGCAGGTGGCCCGAGATGCGCGCGTGCCGATCATCGGCCTCGGCGGCGTGATGAGCTGGCAGGATGCGGCGGAGCTGGTGCTCGCCGGCGCCTCGGCAGTCGGTGTGGGCACCGCGCTCTTCGCGGATCCGCGTGCGGTGGCGCGCATCGCGCAGGGGCTTGAGCGCTGGGTCATCCGGCAGGGGTGCGCACGCGTGGGCGATCTCGTGGGCGGTGCGCTGCCGTGAGCCGCGCGCTGCGGCCCGCGGAGCGCGAGCGCTTCGATGCCCTCGTGGAGGAGGTCCTCGCGGCGCTGCCGCAGTCGGTGCACGAGATGCTCGAGGAGTCGCCGCTGGTCGTGGATGACTTCGCGCCGCGCGCGCTCATCCGCGAGGTCGGCCTCGATCCGGATGAGGACGACCTCTGCGGGCTGCACTCGGGCTTTGCGCTCACGCAGCGCAGCGTCTCCCAGTCTGGCGAGGTGCCCGACCAGATCCAGATCTTCCGGCGGGGCATCATCGACGCTGCTGGGGGATGGGACGCGGGCGAGGACGACGAGGGGCCCTACGGCGGTTTAGAGGCCGTGCGCGAGCAGATCCGCATCACGATCCTGCACGAGATCGGCCACCACTTCGGGCTCGGCGAGGACGACCTCGAGCGGCTTGGCTACGCGTAGCGCAGCGGGTCTGGGGCTCGCCGCCGCTGCGCGCGGCGATCCCCGCGGCGGCGCCTATTCCTTCGCGGTGTCCTGAGCCTGCGGCGCCATGAACAGGATCCGCTTGCAGGACATGCACACGACCGCGGCATTTGGGTTGGTGGACAGCACCGCGAACTTCTCGGGAGGCAGCTCCATGTTGCAGGCGCCGCAGACATACTCGCGCCTGCGCACGTCAGTGGCCACGATCTCGGCCATCGCCTCGCCCTCGTGCAGCTCTGCCGCGCGGTTGAACAGGTCGAGCTCCTTCGCGGGCACGCTCGCGGCAGCCTGGGCTCGCTCGCGCTCGAGCTCGGCGAGGCGCTCGCCCACATCGGCCTGGCACTGGTCCCTTTCCTTGGCCGCGCCGTCGAGCAGATCCTGACGCTGTGCGGCAAGCCCCTCGACTTCCACGAGCTTGGCCTTGGCCTCCTCCACCTTGCCCAGCTGCGCGAGCGCGCGCTCGTCCGCCTCGTCCCGCTTCTCCTGCAGCAGCTTCAGCTCCGACAGGATCGTCGAGTAGGTCTTCTGGTTGGTCGACTTGTTCAGCTCCCCTCGCAGCGCCTCGATGCGGTCCCGGATCGCGTTGCTCTCGTTCTCGATGTTGACCGCGGTCGCCTGCATCTGCCGGATCTGGCTGCGCAGCTCGTCCCGCCGTGCGCACGCATCGGAGTGCTGCCTCTCCTGGGACTTCAGGTACGTCTTCGCC
>JBIIIL010000225.1:0-4193 GCA_044234825.1 Phycisphaerales bacterium | reverse complement strand
GCTGGCTGCCATCACGCTCGACATGGTGGGCGTGCTGCTCGGCGGCGCCACTGCACTGCTTCCGGTGTTTGCCGACCAGATCCTCGGGGGCGGCGCCGCCACGCTGGGCTGGCTCCGCGCCGCTCCGTACATCGGCGCGCTCGGGAGCGCCATAGTGCTGGCGGCACGACCCCGCTTCACGCGCGCGGGTCCGGTGCTGCTTGCGGTGGTGACCGTGTTTGGCCTGTGCATGGTGGTGTTCGGGATCTCCCAGGTCGTCTGGCTGAGCTTCGCGGCGCTGCTCGTCTCCGGAGCCGTGGACAACGTGAGTGTGGTGATCCGGCATGCGCTCGTGCAGCTGCGCACGCCAAACCGCCTGCGTGGGCGTGTCAGCGCCGTGAACTCGCTCTTCATCGAGTGCAGCAACGAGCTCGGTGCGTTCGAGAGTGGCCTCGTGGCGAGGCTGTTCGGCCCCGTGGTGTCGGTGGTCTCGGGCGGCATCGGCACCGTGCTTGCGGTGGGCGCGATCGCGTGGCTCTCGCCCGAGCTCCGGAGGCTGCGCGAGATACGCGAGATAGAGGCTGAGGAGGAGCGGCCCGCGATGTCCGCGTGAGGGCGGGGCGGATCGGCGCCCGCATCCTCGGTTGGTCTATCGCGCGATGCCGCTCAGGGACAGGGGCCCCACGCGCTGAGCAGGTACGTGAGGTCGGTGGAGTCGACGACGCCGTCACCGTTGATGTCGGCGGCGACTCCCGTCATGCCCCACGCGCCGAGCACGGCCGCAAGGTCCTCGCCGTCCACCACACGTTCGCTGTCGCCGGCATCCACGATGTCAGCTGCGCACTGCGGCGGCTCGCTGCCCACCACTTCCACAATGCGGATCTCGCGCGCCACGTTGCCGGCAGCATCGACGGCCCGCCACCGGACAATCGACATCCCCACCGGGAACTCGCGCGGCATGGCACTCATGACTGCGCCGCCCGGCAGGGTCACGTGGAGGTTCACATCCACCTCCGTGCCGCCGCCACATGCGTCCATGGCGTAGACGTCGGCGCTCGCATACGGCGGTATCACCATGGATGCCCTGCTGCCCGCATACGCGTAGATGTGACCGGGGATCCCGTAGAGCACAGGGGCCGTCGCATCGAATGCCATCATGGCCTTCGCGTACAGCTCGTACAGGTCGCCCGGAATGGGCCCGCTCACGCCAGCCAACGCGTTCTGTGCCGTGCCGCCGACGAAGTCCATCATGCTTGTGGGCGCACACAGCGGACCGCCGATCGCCTTCACCAGGATTCGCGCCAGGATGACGTCGTTGGTGGTGGCCACGACCGAGGTGGCGGCCACCGTGAACCTCAGGTCACCGACCGATCCCTGGACGGTGTCGTTCAGGACCGTCACGCTGTAGTGCACGGTCGGCACGACCTCGATGTGCTCGATCAGGCTGGCGTTGTAGGTGAGCCGGAACGACCCTGACATGATGCGCTCGTCAAAGCGCGTCTCCGAGAGGTCGACATAGAAGTAGGCATCCGGCTCCACGATGGACGAGGCAGTCGTCAGCTTGAGCGTCGGGCCCTGGCACGTATCGATGATGCCGTTGCCGTCGACGTCGAGGTCGCGGTTGGCAGCCAGTTCGCACGCGTCGGGAACGCCGCTGCTGTCGCAGTCATAGGCATCGGGATCCGAGGCGATGACGCAGGCATCGCCGGTGCCGTCGTCGTCGCAGTCGGCTTGCGACGGGTTGTAGGTGTCAGGGCAGTTGTCGCCTGATGCCGTCGCATAGGCATCCGGAGCAGAGACATTGCAGAGCTGCACGGCCGCACCCGAGCCGTACCCGTCTCGGTCGGGGTCGGCGTAGTACGTGAAGCCGGGCAGGCCATCGTCGATGGCGGCGTCGCAGTCGTTGTCACGGCCATCGCACGCCTCGGCAGCACCCGGATACGTGTCTGGGCGCGTGTCGTCGCAGTCGCCGGCCACCGCGAGGTACCCGGTTGGCGCGCTGCACGCCTGCGCTGTCGAGTACGAGTCGCCGAAGGCGTCGCCATCGATGTTGCGGAAGAAGGTGGCCCGAACACCCTCGTCGACCTGGCCGTTGCAGTTGTCGTCGGCCTGATTGCAGGCCTCGGCGGCGCCTGGGTTCACGAGGCCGCTCGTGTCGTCGCAGTCGCCGCCCACGGACGCGTACCCCGATGGTGCGCTTGTCGAGCAGGCCTGGATCGTCCCTGAGTCGCGGCCGAATCCGTCACCGTCACCATCTGGATGGAGGGTGATGATGGATCCCGCGCACAGGCCGATCGTCACGGTCCGTGACTGCGCCGACTCGTTGCCGGAGGGATCGCGCGCGGTCCACGTCACGGTGGTCACGCCCTCAGGGAAGGGCGAAGGCAGCGACTGCTGCATGGCGCCGCTCGGCAGGGTGACCGTGCGTGTCACCGTCGCGCCTGCGCAGGCATCGCTCGCGGTCACGGCATTCGCGGCGGCGACGAAGGCATCGACGGCAGAGGTGTCGGACTGTCCCAGCGTGGCGGTGGCCGATGCCGGCACGCCCACGAGGGTTGGCGCGACCGTGTCGCTGCCGAGGATCACGCGCGGGATCCGCGCGGCCGGGATGGCGCCGGCGAGTCCAGTGATCGTCGTGCCGTTGATCACCGTCGATGAGGGCGGTGCGAACGCGAGCAGCAACTTCGGCACGCAGATGGATGCGCCCGGCGCAATCGTGAAGCGCACGCTGGCGAGAACGCCTCCGGGCACGCCCGATCCGCCCGCGAAGGGATCCTGCCCGGTCAGCATGCGGAGCCGACGGAGGTTCGGCGAGCCGGACACCGTCTCGACGGTCGCCGGACCGAGCTGCACGAAGCCGGCCGTGCCCGCCGACGCGCTCTCGTACTGCAGCTCGGTGACGTCCCACTGCACGTACAGCTGGAGCCCGACCGCATTCTGCGGGAGGTTGAGTGCGACCGCATCGACGTCCACCACGGATCCAGGCGCACGCACCGCCGGTCCAGTGGTGCGAAGCACGAGCATGGCGCCTTCGCATCCATCGAGGATGCCGTCGCCGTCGATGTCGAGGGACGGGTTGGCGTAGATCTCGCAGAGGTCTGACGTGCCATTGCTGTTGCAGTCCGCGTCGCCCGGCTCGCATGCGTTGCCCGTGCCGTCGCCGTCGCAGTCGGCCTGGGTCGGGTTGTACGTGTCTGCGCAGTTGTCACCCGCGACCGCCGAGTAGCCATCGGGTGCAGTCGCGTTGCAGAGCTGCACTGCCGCACCCGATCCGAAGCCGTCTCGGTCAGCATCGATGTAGTACGTGAAGGTGTCGCTCGCGTCGTACGAGTCGCTGTCGCAGTCGTTGTCGGTGCCCTGGGTGGCGCACAGCTCCGGTGCGCCGGGGTGCGTCGCATTCGACGCGTCGTTGCAGTCGCCGCTGAGCGTCGAGTGGCCTGCGGGCGCGCTGGTCTGGCAGAAGGGTGCGGTGGCGCTCGAGCCGTACCCATCAGTATCGCCATCGATGAAGTATGCGACAGGCGCAGTGAGCGACACATTCGCCGGGCACGCATCGCCAGCCGCTGCGACGAAGCCGCTCGGCTGCGCGCACGCCTGCTGGCTCACGGTCGGGTCGCCGTAGCCGTCATTGTCGGTGTCGGCGTACCAGGTGGACTTGTCCGTGGCCTCGTATGCGTCGCTGTCGCAGTCGTTGTCGGTGCCCTCGGTCGCGCACAGCTCGGGTGCGCCCGGGTACGTCGCATTCGACGCGTCGTTGCAGTCTCCAGTGCGTGTCGAGTGGCCAGCAGGTGGCGTTGTCTGGCAGAAGCTTGCCGTCGCGCTCGTGCCGTAACCGTCGTTGTCGCTATCGATGAAGTAGGGCACCGGTGCACTCAGCGCAGCGCTCGCGGGACACGCGTCGCCTGCGACCGCGACGAAGCCGCTCGGCTGCGCGCACGCCTGCTGGCTCACGGTCGGGTCGCCGTAGCCGTCATTGTCGGTGTCGGCGTACCAGGTGGACTTGTCCGTGGCCTCGTACGCGTCGCTGTCGCAGTCGTTGTCGGTGCCCTCGGTCGCGCACAGCTCGGGTGCGCCCGGGTACGTCGCATTCGACGCGTCGTTGCAGTCTCCAGTGCGTGTCGAGTGGCCAGCAGGTGGCGTTGTCTGGCAGAAGCTCGCCGTCGCGCTCGTGCCGTAACCGTCGTTGTCGCTATCGATGAAGTAGGGCACCGGTG
>JBIIIL010000224.1:0-4226 GCA_044234825.1 Phycisphaerales bacterium | reverse complement strand
TCGCAGCATTGCGACGTCGTGGGCATCGACGATCAGGCCGAGCCCGCATCGGACCCACGCATCGCGCGAGCCGAACTTGGGCGGGAGTCCGTGCGCGCCGCCGAGGAGCTCGATGACCGGCAGCTTGTGGGATGTCCTGCGCTGCATGGGGCGTGCCCCGCTGCGGTCAACCGGAGCACCGAACCGGCCCTGGCGCCTGTTCGCGCGTGCGCGGCCGTCATGTGCGCTGGCATCATCGTCCGGCCTCTCCATGACAACTGAGTACGAGGACCGAAGCTCAATCGAACGCACCTGCGGTGCTGCGAGGCAGTACCGGATGAGGCCGCTGTCCTCAGGCGCCGCCACCGGCTGCACCATCGCGATCGGCTCGCCGACGACCTGGCTCGCCTCGTCGACCGCAACGAAGCTGGTGAGCCGCGTCTGGATCTGGTGCGTCACGCCAAGGTCCGCGATGGCGTCATCGACTTCAGCCGCGAGCTCGGGCTTCGCGATGCGCCGATCCTCGAGCCGCTCGACCTCATCGCGTGCCCAGAGCGCACCAAGCTGCATCGGCGACGACTGGACTGCGCACTCCGCCGCGAAGGAGCCGTCGACGCTCTCGATGCGGACCCGCTCGCGGTGACCCTCAAGGAAGAAGCTTGCCGCGCGGCCTGAAAACAGGTCGGCACGCGGACCGCGCTCGGAGTCATCGTCACCCGATTCGCGAAGCCCATACGCGATCGGGCCGGCAAGTGCGGCGTCGAACGCGATGATCTCGGCCTCGAGGTCGTCTTGGCGCGCCACCGACGCGTATGTGCCGCCGCCCAGACGCGCAAGGCGCGACAGCAGGGCATGCGACGGGGCCTCGCCGATCCCGAGCGTGAAGAGCCGCGTCGCGGGATCCATGGCCTGCACGAGCCCGAGGATCTGCCAGTCGTTGGCCACATTCCCGTCAGTGATCATCAGCACGGTGCGCACCCGCTTCGAGGCCACCTTCGACGTGCACGCCACATGAAGCGCCGCGAGGGCATTGGTGCCGCCCTCTGCGCTGATCCTGTCGAGCCAGCGCATCGCCGCATCGACCGTGTCGGCAGTCGCGGGAGTCGGGCGCGGCCTGAAGTTCGTGAGCAAGCTGCCGAAGGCAATGATCTGCACGTAGTCCCGAGGCGAGAGGCTGCGCAGCGATGCCTTCAGTGCGCGTACCGCGGACTCAAGCCGCGATCCCTCCATGGAGCCTGAGCGGTCGAGCAGGTAGACCGCCTCGCGGACCTTCTCGTGCTTTGCCTGCCGCGTCAGTGGCGGATCCGCGACGACGAGCGTGCGCCGGCCGTCGCTGTACGCACGAAGTACGGACGTGGCCTCGCGTCCCCAGAAGCGGATCACCACATCGCCCGCTCCGCGCAGCTCGCCGGTGGGCCGAAGGCGGATGCGCCCATCGGGCTCCTCGGTTCGTGTGAGCGCGACGGATGATCGGATGTCCGTCACTCCAGGCGCGAGCGTGACGTCAAGTTCAACCAGCGGCGCAGGGCCCACGAGCACCGGGGGCGTCAGGTGCGATGCGTCGGGCGCGTCGTCCGTGTCATCCCCCCAGCCATCACCGTCATGCCCGATGCCTCTGCCTGGCACGAACTTGGGCGAGATTGCTGTCGGCAGCCTGAACTCGAAACGGCCATCGGCGACGCGGAGACGCTCGACGATGCGCAGGGCAATCACGATCGATGCGCCCGGCGGCACATTGCCCAGGCTGATCTCGTGAAGGTCATCGCGCCGCTGCTGGATCAGCGCCGTTGTCTTGCCGCGCCGTTTTGCGCTCGCGTGCTCCTCGCGAGCCTCCTCGATGCGCCTGCATACGCCTCGCACGGTGCGGTCGCCCGCGCGGATCTCCACGCCGATGACGGCAGCGCCATGCGCGAGGGGGATCGTGTGCCGCACGTCCAGCGGCCGGTCGTGCGGATTCGTGTAGTGCTCCTGCAGTTCCGTCTGCGCGCAGTCGCCGACGATCGTGACCGTCGCCACGACCTTCGCCAGCGGCAGCCCGATCGGCTCCTGCCGCTCGCGTGGTGCGAGTTCGGCGGGAGTCGTGCCGCCCGAATCGGCGTCGTCCTGCGGCGGTGACATGCCGAGGAGCGAGCCGAGCGAGCGGCGCGAAGGCTGTGCGGGCGGGATCGAGGGCGGGATCATGGTCATCTGGTTCCTCCGGAAGGGCGTGGCGTGAGAAGTGGGCCTACTGCAGTGATGGGTCGGATGCGCGCGCAAGCGCATCGGCGAGCGTGCGGGCAATCGAATCGGGATCAGTCGTTGAGGTTGTGTCGACGAGAAGGGTGACTCCTTTCGCGAGCGTGAAGGCCCGCAGTTCGGGTGATGGGGCGGATGCGGCAACTGGAGCGACTGCAGAGCGTGGATGCGCAGCGTGTGCGTCCCGTCCTCCGTCATGTTGCAGGACGCGCGAATCGGCAACGGATTCCGCGGTCGTTTGGGAAATCGCCCGCAGAAGCTGCTTATCTGGACGTGCGGGCAGCGATGCCTGGATCTGCGCGAGCGAGTAGCCCTCAGACTGCAGCTGCTTCGCCGCGACGATTCGGAGCAGGTGAGTGGTGGAGTACAGCGCCCTCCGCCCCTCGTACTCAGGCTTCGGGATCAGGCCCAGCGTCTGGTAGAAGCGGATGGTTCGCGTGTCGATGCGCGAGGCAGTGCGTCCGTCGGCGAGCGCGAGGCCCGTCAACGAGAGCACGGCATTCGCGCGCTGCGCGAGCTCGTCGACAGTGATTCCCGGTTCGGGCAGCGACAACAGGATGGACGCGGCGGTAGCCATGGGCCACACACTGTAACACTAACAGCAATCGATGTCAAGTAGGTCGCATTCGGCACTAGGGCAATTCGACTGCGTTATCAGGACGTCATGCCGGATCGGCGAGCGCGCGATCACCCATCCGAGGATCGAGACCCACCGGTGAGCAGCCCGAAGTCCACCGCGTCAATCGCGCCATCGCGGTTGAGGTCGCCGCGGACGAGGTCGCGGTCCGCCCACGCGACGAGGAACGCGGCAAGATCGCGGTCGTCGACGCACCCGTCGAGGTTCACGTCTCCTTCGGCGATGCGGCACGCGGCAGGCGTGTCCCCGGACATGAGCATGGCCCGCTCAAGATCGGCGAGGCAGTCTGCGGGCAAGATGCGGATGAGCGCGATCAGTTCCTCGCAGTCCGGTGCGGTGCGCGGTGCACTGCCAGTGCTCTCGCACGGTGGTGCGCCAGGCTCAGGTGCGGCATCCGCAGCATCAGTTCCAGCCGGCGTGTCACCAGGGCGGCCCTTGCCTTCGCCGGTTGTGCCATGATCACGTGATGTGTCGCCCTCGCGGCCGGCGCGATCCTCGGTGCCGCCCGATGCGCCCTTCATGGGAGTCGCGTCTGTAGGCACACCCTTCGCGCCCCCGTCGTCGCCGCCGCCACCATTGCCGCCTCCGTCACCACCGGTGCTGCCACCGGTCGGGCGGAACCCGGTATCCGAGGTCCCTTCGGCGGAGTCGCCTCGAACGGTGATGCAACGCACCACATAGGTCCCCACGACCCCGGGCGCGATCGTCTTGTCATTGATCGTCACCGCCGATGCGGGGACGGCATCAAGCTGCGTGAGCTGGCCACCGGGGAGCCTGCGCAGCACGCGATATCCGGTCACCGCAGGGGAACTCGATGGCGTCCATGTCACGCGCACAAACTCGCGCTCCGTGCCGTCCGTGGCGCTCACCGATGCAGGGGCCGCGACGCTACGCCAGCCGCGATCCATGTTGCTTGGCGCCGATTCGCCGGGTCCGGCCTGCGCGCGCACCACATAGGAATAGCTGGTCATCGGTGCCGCTGTCGTATCGCGGAAGCGCATCGATCGTGAAGTGCCGATGAGAGCCGGCGCGCCCGCACCCGAGGATCGGTAGATATTGAACCCGTCGCCAGCTACGGCAGTCGACCAGGAGAGTTCCACGCCATCAGCGCTCGAGCCGTCGCTCGCGACAAGATCCCGCGGTGCCATCACGTTGCGCCAACCGCGGTCTGCGCCGCTCATCGCCGAGTCGCCGGCGGCTGTGCGCGCGCGGACGGTGTAGCTGTAGGCGATGCCCGGCGTCGCGCGCGTGTCGGCGAACGTAGCTCCGGCGGGTGTGCCCACCTCCGATGGCTGTGCCCCGGCAGCCGCGCGGAAAACGCGGTAGCCGGTCGCGCCCGTGACCGCACTCCACGAGATGTCGACAGCGGTGGTGG
>JBIIIL010000223.1:0-4230 GCA_044234825.1 Phycisphaerales bacterium | reverse complement strand
CGCAAGGTGATGCTCCTCAAGTACTCGTACGGGTTCGTGGTGCTGCCCGGCGGCTACGGCACCATGGACGAGCTCTTCGAGACGCTCACCCTGGTGCAGACCGGGAAGATCACCGATTTCCCGATCGTCATGATGGGCAAGGACTATTGGGACGAGCTGGACGACTTCGTCCTGAAGCGCATGATCCCCGACGGCACCATCAGCCCCGGCGACCGCGGGCTGGTGAAGTTCACGGACGACCCGGCCGAGGCGGCGGCGTTCATCGCCGAGGCGGCCCAGCGCAAGTTCGGGCTGCGCAAGGGCGTGCCCGCTCCGAAGCGCCGGTGGTGGCTGTTCGAGCGATAACTTGGCCGGCAGCTCGGGTCTCATGGCGGGGCGGACTTCGTCGCCAGGACTCAACCAAACATTCATGATCCAGCCGGCTCGGCGAACTCGCCTCCCCCAGTGAGCCCGGGAGGTCCGGAGCTGGTCGGGACGGGCAGTTCGCGGCCGCCAGCGCCCCCGGGAGGCACGATTCAGGAACAGGAAGCGGAAAGGGACACCATGAACATGGCGCATGTGGCGGTAGGGGGCGTTTCAACGCTGGTCGTCGTGGCGACGGCGAACGCCGCGGTCTCGCTCTCGGGGACTCTCTCACTGCGAGGCTTCGTGGGTGGGCAGTTTGGGCCGAACAACCCAGATGGTAGTGGTCAAAGCTCCTTCATTTCCTATGCCATTGGCTCCCAAGGTGGTTCGGGAAGCGGGTCGACCGGCGGCGGCGTCGGGCGGGCGGAACTGAACATGAACCTCACGCAGGTGGGAGCTGGGACCCGGCTCCGAGCAGAGGGATTCGCCCGTCATGAGTTCAACCCGAGCAGAAATGGCTTTCGGAGGGAGTTCACCGCGATCGGGACTGCGACCGCCAGTGGGGGCTGGAGCGATCTCCAACTCTCGATCTCCGAGACGGTGCGCTTTGAAATCAGCAACGCAAGCGAAGCATTTGTCGAGAATGAATCATTCGGTAGGTTCTTCGATGGCACTTGGGTCGACGTGAATCCCGCACGACTGACCACGCTCTTCGGCGGGACGATCACCTTCGACGAAGGAAGCACGACCTCCGGCGTCATGACCGCCGGGACCTATGCACTCGACTTCTGGATCGGTGCGTTCGGAACCGAGTCTCTGGCACAAGGTGCCATCGCGAACGCGATCGCGCCGGGGTGGTCGAACGTGGGCTCAAGATTCGCGACCGCCTCGCTCGCGGATTGGTCCATCACGATGACCGCGATCCCGGCCCCTGGAGCGGCCGGCCTGCTGGTGATGGCGTCCGGGCTTCGCCTGCGACGGCGGCGTTGAGGACATCGAATCGCCTTTCACGGGCCCGGGCACGCACAGGGGTCCCCTGTGCGGCCCGGGCCCGTGCCGTGAGGCACCGGATGCCGCCGGCAGAAGTCGGCAAGCACCTGCGCGCGGGTCTGCATCGCCTCGTGATCCGACGGCGGGCGCGCCCCGGCGGCGTCGCGACAACTGCGAAGCAGAACGGCTCGCGCACGTTCGATCGCGCCCTGCCGCTCAAGCACCTGCGCCAGGCGCTCGGCCACTGCGTGGGTGGTCCGGTGGAGCGGCCGCTGTGAGCGGTTCGTGGCCAGGGCAACCTCGAGCAACCCGATGGCCTCGATCCCATTGCCGTCCCCTTCCTCGTCAAGCGCGAACGCCATGTTCGCGATCGCATCCGCGGCACGCCACCCGATGTGGTGCCCCGGCGCGGTGAGTTCGGCCGTCAGCGCCCGATAGGCCTCGATCGCGGCGTCGCGGTCGCCCGACTTCCACACGAGCCGGATGCGCTCGGCGTCGCTCGCCAAGGTCTGCCAGTGGCGTGGTCCGAGCTGGCGGCGGCAGTCCTCGGTGAGTTCCGCGCGAGCGGGCAGCACCGCGAGGGCCGACGCAGGGTTCCACGCCGGGCCCTTCGCCCGAAGTTCCCGGGTCAAGCAGAGATTGTGACGGTCGATCAGGCGGTCGAGATCATCGCTCCACGCACGTTCGCCGCGCTCCTGAATCATCCGGTAGGCCCTCTCGGCGGCATCAAGGCAGTTGCGGTCCTTGAGGGAACCGGCCAGCGCGCGGGCTGCGTAGAGCGGCGGAGTGCTGCCCTGTTCGAGCAATTCCCCGAGGCTGCGTTCGGTCGCATCGCAGTCAATGCTGGTGCCATCCAGTCGATCGATGTCGGCCCGCACCGATGCCGCCTCCGCGTCAAAGCCCGCCAGCGATCCCGGTACTGACCGGGCGACCACCCCTCGGCCGGCATCGAGCGCTTCCCGTGCAAGCGTGTGGTCACCGAGCGAGAGCGCGGTCCGCGCCAGCGTGACCGAGGCGCGAGCCGCGGTTTCAGGATCTTCGCCGAGGTCCGTGCCGAGCGAGTCGACTGCACGTCTGACGTGGTCCGCCATCGGGGTGGACGGATCGTCCGCCTCGGCCTGCGATGCACGGAGGAACCGACCGTCGAAGAACGCGAAGGTGCGTTCCGCGCGGTGGCGCTCCGCCTCAGCGCGAACCCAAAGCACGGTCGACACCACGGCTGTCGCCGTAAGCGTGCCCGCAACCACTGCTCCGGCCGTCCACGCGAGGCGGTTCCGGCGAACGGAGCGAGCAAACCGATTGCGCCAGGGTTCCTGCGCCGCGTGGCGGAAGTCAAGACCATCGATGCAAGCCCGCAGATCATCGGCCATCGCTCCCGCACTCGGGAAGCGCGCCGCGGGCTCAACCCGCAGCGCCGTGGCCACCACGTGCCGCGCACGCGAACGCGCGAACGCGCGCAGTGCAGCGACCGGAACCCCGCGCGCCTCGGCCACCGCCGTGATGCGCTCGGGACCGATGATCGCAAGAGCCTGCTCGAGCGACGGCCGCGAGGCATGCGCAAGGAGCTCATCGCGCTGCTCCTTCGTCATCGCCTGATCGAGCAGCACGTGGGCCATCGGGGTCGTGCCCACGAGCAGCTCAAAGAGCACCGATCCGAGCGCATAGACGTCGGATGCCCGCTGGATGCGCTCGACGGGGAGTTCCTGCAGCTGTTCGGGGCTCGCGTACAGGTAGGTGCCCATGAAGGAGTTCCCGACCGAGACCTGGTTGGGATCCAAGGGCGATTCAGCCCGCTCGCGCCGCGCAAGGCCGAAGTCGATCAACTTGGGCACCGGCACCCCGCCGACCTCGGTCACGAGGATGTTCTGGGGCTTCAGGTCGCGATGGATGATGCCCGCATGGTGCACCTCGGCCACGGCCTCGCAGGCCTTGGCGCAGAGTTCCATGCGCTGCGCGAACCCGAGTCGCTTGCGGTCGCAATAGGTCGTGATCGGCATGGCGTCCGGGACGAACTCCATCACGAGGTACGGGTCGTACCCATCGAACTGGAAATCGTGGAACGACGCGATGTACGGATGCCGCATCATCGCGAGCGATGTCGATTCCTTGCGCGCAAACCGATGCACGAGGTCGGGGCGGACCGTGTCGGGGCGCATGAACTTGATCGCGACCAGCTGGTGCGGATCGACCCGGTGGGCCCGCCACACCTCGCCGAACGCGTTGTTGGAGTTCAGGTCGAGCCGGGAGTGGAGCCTGTAGTTGCCGACGCGCTGGCCCTCGAACCGGACGCGCGGGAACGCACTTCCCCGGCTCGGGACGGGCGGTTGGTCGGGTGTGGGACGAAACTCACCCCAGCCGGAAGGCGGATCTGCCGTCTTGTCAGGATCGTCGGAAAGCCCCACGACGAAATCGTACGCCTCCGCGATTTTCAACAGGGCGCGGTCACGGTGCATTCCCCCGCGCCAACGGTACCGCGCAATAACTGCCTTCCTTCGGTCCCGGATGCTGCCCATCCCCGAAACCCGGGCTACTGTTGCTGCGTACCGAACCCGGAACCCACCATGAAGATCCGCACCCCCGCCCTCCTCGCGCTCGCGGCCCTGGCCGCCGTCCCCGCACCCCTGGCCCTGGCGCAGGAGAAGGAACAGCGCTCCACGCTGACGCGCGTGCGTGACGGCGGGACCCCGTTCAACCCGAACCAGCGGATGACCCCGTACAAGGTCGACCTCGGTGGGCCCGCGGGGGTCACCATGCGGTCGCGCCCGGATGCCGCGCTCGTTTCGAGCCCGCCCGAGTACGCCCCCTGCCGCGGCGTGATGTTCCAGTACGGCAACAGCTGGAACTCGGTGGTCACCGCATGCGTCAGCGCGCTGACCGCGGGAAGCGTGAACGACG
>JBIIIL010000222.1:0-4239 GCA_044234825.1 Phycisphaerales bacterium | reverse complement strand
GGCAACGAGACCTCCCATCGAGTTTGCGACCACATCGAAGGAGCACTCCTGATCGGCATGCCTGGTCGACTCCGTTGCCGCGAGCACCCGATTGCGGCACTGCGACATGCTGGTGCAGTCGCCGAACGACACCGTCACGATCGGGGTGCCCGCACCGACGACGCGACGCAATGAGCGCTCGAGCGATCCGGCCGCGAATCCTGGGTCCATGTAGCCCCCAAGCACCAGGATCGGGCGAGCGTGGGCGACAGGATTGCGGGCCAGCTCGCCGAGACTCAGCGCTGCCTCGTCCTCTGGCGCCGGAAAGCGCGGATTCGGTGTGCGCGGCACGCATGCAAGTCCAGGCACAAGGGCCGCGGCGACGATCGTCAGCGCAATGGCGATTCCCGAGGGATGCACGCTCACCTCTCCAGGTGCCACAGCCGGCGGACAGCCCGCAGCAGCTTGTCGATGGTGGCTGCAGGGGTGCGCTGCGTCTCGAGCACGTGCCGCGTGAGCGCGATGCCTGCCTCGCCCTCCTCGAAGACCACCTTGCTTGCGCCGACCTTCAGGAGCATGTCCCGCTCGGCCAGGTAGCGCGCGCGCACGACGATCTCGACGTCAGGGTTGAGTTCGCGCGCGGCGAGCACCAGCTGGATCCTGTCCTCCTTCTGGGGCAGCGACAGGATGAGGTGCGATGCCTCACGGATGCCTGCGCGCTCAAGCACCTCACGCCTTGTGGCGTCGCCGTAGATCGCCGATCTGCCCGCCTTCACGAGCTTCCGCACGATCTCGAGGTTCATCTCGACGATGACGATGCGAAGCCCCGCATCCGAGAGCATCGCATCCACGAGCCGGCCCACTGGCCCGTGGCCCACGATGATCGCCAGCGGGCGCGGCGCCGTGTCATGCACGCCGGCAGGCGCTGGGGCGTGTGCGAGGGTCCGGACATTCGCGGTGCGCCTGGCGTTGCGCGCGTCGAGGATGCGGTATAGCCAAGGGATGCGTTCGATGGCGCGTTCGGCCGGATCAAGCAGCCGGAACAGGAGCGGGTTGAGCGCGATCGACGCCACGGCAGTGAGCACCAGGACGTTCATCCCGTCGTCCGGGAGCAGCCCGCTGTCGCGAGCCACCTGCCCGAGGATGAACGAGAACTCGCCGATCTGCGCCAGGCCGAGCGCGACGACAAGCGCGGTGCGCACTGGAGATCCGCAGATCGCGACTATCGCCAGCGCAGTCACGGGCTTGATCAAGAGCACGATGAGCAGGCCGGCCCCAACCATCCCGGGCTGTGCGATGGCAAATGAGGGGTCCACAAGCATCCCCACGGAGACGAAGAACATCACCGAAAAGGCATCGCGCATCGGGAGGGCATCTGCTGCCGCCTGATGGCTCACGGGGGACTGGCTGACCACGATGCCCGCAAGGAACGCCCCGAGGGCCACGGACGCGCCAAAGAAGGCGGCAGAGCCCACGGCGATCGTGATGGACAGGACAAGCACCGTGAGCGTGAAGAGCTCGCGCGAACGGAGTCGGGCGACCTGGGTCAGGATCCATGGCACCACGCGCGACCCGGCGAGCAGCACGATGGCGACCAGCGCTGCGAGCTTGAGCAGTGCCCACCCGAGCGTGGCGACGCCATCGAGCCCCGATGCTGCGGGATCCGCATCGCCGCCGAGGCCCACGGCCAGGAGCGGAACCATGACCAGCGCCAGGACGGTGAGGATGTCCTCGACGATGAGCCATCCGATGGCGACATGGCCGTGCGAGGAGGCCGTGAGCCCCCGATCGGACAGCACCCGCATCAGCACGACGGTGCTGGCCACGGCCATGGCCATGCCGACGATGACCCCAGACTGGAGCGGCCATCCCATCCAGGCGAAGATCAAGGCTGCCGCGACTGTGGCCACGGCGCTCTGGCCGATCGCGCCCGGCACGGCCACCGACCGGACCGCCCACAGGTCCTTGAGGTGGAGGCTCAGTCCCACGCCGAACATGAGCAGTATGACGCCGATCTCCGCCAGCTGCTGGGCGATGGCGACGTCACCCGTGAAGCCTGGCGTGTGCGGCCCGATCGCGACGCCCGCCAGGATGTAGCCCACGATGGGCGAGAGCCTGAGCTTCTGCGTGATGAGCCCGAGCAGCCACGCCGCGGCGAATCCCGCGGCGATGGTGGTCAGAAGGGGCAGGTGCTCCACGGCGGCGAGTGATGTGATGGGCGGTGTCATGACCTGTCCCGGCGCGCAGCCGTCGGAAATGCGTCACCGGCGCCCAATGCAGAGGCCGCGGCCGGCTCTGTGCAGCGCGCAAGGGGCTCGAGAACCTGCGGCCGCACGTCGCGGTCGCGCGAGCGTACCCGCACCGTCCGACAAGGAGCCGTCATGAACCTGACCCTATGGAAGAAGCGTGGCCTGTTCAATGGGAACTTCATTCGCCTCCGCGACGAGATCGATCGCACGATAGGCCGCTTCCTCGGCGAGCATCCCGCGCTGTACGGCGGCTTCCCCGGCATCGAGGCCGAGGAGTGGGTGCCTGCAATCGACGTGATCGAGACAGACAGCCAGCTCATCATCAAGGCCGAAGTGCCCGGCATCCCGTCCCGGGACCTTGACGTGTCGGTGACTGGCCACACGCTGAGCATCTCGGGCAAGAAGTCGGAGGCGCGCGACATCCGTCAGGGCGGGATCTGCCAGGCCGAGCGCGCATTCGGAGCGTTCCGCCGCAACATCGAGCTTCCCGACACCGTTGACCCCGACACCGTGTCTGCCGAGTGCGACAGCGGGCTGCTCACCATCACGATGGCGCGTCGATCGGGCATGAAGGCCCGGCATGTTGAGGTCAAGCCGGTGGGCAGGCGCGTGAGCCTGTCCGAGAGTCGCACCGCCACGGTCTGAAGGCCTTTGCCGAATGAGGAGCCAAAAATGCCCATGAACACGCTTCGCGACCTGCTCGTCGAGCAGCTCAATGAGCTCTATGCAGCCGAGCGGCATCACATGATGACCGTCCCGAGGCTCGTGCAGGCCACGACCGACACGCGGCTTGCCGACATGCTCCGGGCTCATGCCGACGAGTGCTCCACCCACCTGTCGAGGCTCGATGTCGTGTTCGGCGACATGGGTGTTCGCGCGCCCGGCGAGCTGTCCGAGAGCAACGGCATGCGCGGCATACTCAGGGACTGCCTTGAGCTGGCCAACATGACGCGCGCGGAGCCGCACGTGCGCGATGCCGCGCTCGTGGCGCTTGCGCAGCACATCGAGCACGACCAGATCGCGGGGTATGGCTGCGCACGGACCTGGTCGCAGCTGCTCGGGCATCACTCGTCGGCGTCGCAGCTCCAACGCTGCCTTGACGACGAGCGGCGCGCAGACCGTGACCTGACCCGCCTTGCGCAGACGCTCAACAAGGCCGCCATGGCGCCCATGCTCGCCTAGACGGACCGGCACGTCGATCATCCACACTCCTGTGCCCCTTTTCCAGCGGGCGGTCCGGCTCACGACGAGCTGGGCCGCCCTGTTCACCATCGGGTGAGAGCGCGCCGCTGGGTCAGCATCCCTGCTGCCTGGCGTACCGAACCAGGTGCCTGCGGAACCTGGGATTCTCCCTGAGCTCCGCGCGCACCAGCCGCATCACGCCCTCCGGATTGATGGTCCCCGGAAAGGCAAAGGGCTCGCCCAGGAGCGGGGCAAACGCATTGCATCCGTGATGCTCGCGGCTGAGCGGCGCGAGCCGGGCACGGAGGAGCGCAATGCCCTGCCCGCCAATCTCAACCGCATAGCGCACGCGTACGAGCAGGTTGACCATGATGTGCCTCGGCTCGGTGCGCTTCGCGAGCTCGAGCTGCACTTGAGTGTCGCATAGCCAGTTGCATGTGACTGGATCGGCCACCCTTCCCACGTTGTAGGGGACGGCCGGCCGGCGCACCGGCTGCGGGCGCGCATGGCCATCAGGGATGGGACTGAGGAGGCGGACCATGCGCGGCGAGGCGCATGGACTGATGGTGCGAATCGTGTGGCTCATGGATGCTTGAGGAGATGCAGTGCGGTCTGCCGGCGAAGCCGGCGGTCGTGCGGCTGGCCGTCGCCGGAAAGGCCGATTGGATGAATCCCAGGCAGGACATCCGCCAACCCGGTCATGTGCAGCCGGCCAGGACATGTCCGTGGCGCGGGGAGCACCACATCCGCGCTGCGCCGATCGGGCGTGGCGCTGTCGTTCTGCGTGGCGGCCAGGACAAGGGTGCGGGGCACTGCGCGTGCAGGCAGT
>JBIIIL010000221.1:0-4266 GCA_044234825.1 Phycisphaerales bacterium | reverse complement strand
CACCAGCCCCATCGGCGAGGCGCTCATGAAGGTCCGCGTAGGCGTCACCGTGAGGGTGAACCTGCCGCGCGGCGAGCGGCGCCTGACGGTGGTCGAGATCATCGGGTAGCGCACGCGGGCCCGCCCGCATCCGCATGACTGACCTCATCGACTCCGGCACGCGCACACTGCCTACGGTGGTGCTGGCGATCACGGTTGACGTGGTGATCCGGGTCGTCACGTGCCTGTGGGTGCTCCACCGCAAGGGCGATCGGCCTCAGGTGGCCACGGCCTGGGTCGTGCTGCTGCTGACGCTGCCTGTCGTGGGCATCCTGGGCTACCTGCTCCTCGGCGAGACCTGGCTCGGCCGCCGCAGGCGCAAGCGGCATGCGGAGGTCCTCGCCGCGCTTGACCGCCCCGAGAACCATGCCGACCCCGATGGATCGCTCGCGCCGGCGCGCATGGACGTCATCGACCGCCAGATCAGCGCGCTGGCCACGGAGGTGAGCGGAAGCCGGCCTGTGGACGGCAATCATGTCCATGTCGAGGGAGACTCCGACCGGATCGTCGAGCGCATGATCGCCGACATCGATGCCGCCACGCACGACGTGCACCTGCTCACGTACATCTGGCTCGATGACCGTGTGGGGCAGGCGGTGGGCGCCGCGCTCAAGCGCGCCGTGTCGCGGGGCGTCAGCTGCAGGGTGCTCGCGGACGGGCATGGATCGTCCGAGTTCCTCGACGGGCCCCTCTGCGAGGACCTGCGCGCGCACGGCGTGCGGGTGGTGGCTGCGCTGCCCGTGCACCTGCTGCGCGCGTTCCTCAATCGCGCGGACATTCGCAACCACCGCAAGATCACGGTGGTTGACGGGCGCGTGGGATGGATCGGCAGCATGAACATCGCGGCCCCCGAGTTCGCGGTCCAGCCCCGCTACGCGCCGTGGGTGGACTGCATGATCCGCATCGATGGCCCGGTGGTGCGCGAGCTGGAGCTCATCTTCGCCGAGGACTGGGCCCTCGACTCCGGCGAGATGCTCGATCCGGCAGCGGTGTCGACGCCTGCACGCGCCAACGGCGCCGCCGCGCAGGTCGTGGCCTCGGGGCCGAACTTCCAGAACCGCGCGATGACCGACCTCCTGCTTGCCGCGTCGCAGCTGGCGCGCGAGGAGCTGGTGCTGACCACGCCATACTTCGTGCCCGACCCGTCGCTCGTGTCGACGCTCGAGGTCGCCGCGCGGCGTGGCACCGAGGTGCATCTGGTGCTTCCGCGCCGCAACAACAGCAAGCTGGTCGCGCTGGCGAGCCGGGCGCTCTACCGCCGGCTTCTGGCCGCGGGAGTGCGCGTGCACGAGTTCCGGGGCGGACTGCTGCACACCAAGACCGTGACCATCGATCGCCGCTGCGCCATCGTGACGAGCGCCAACCTCGATCGCCGAAGCTTCGAGATCAACTTCGAGGCCAGCGCGATCCTCTATGACGACGGGGTCGCCCGGGAGCTGCGCGCGCTGCAGCAGTCCTACATCGAGCGCAGCTCGGTGGTGCAGCTTGCGGAGTGGGAGCAGCGACCGGTGTCGCGGCGCCTCATGGAGTACTCGGCGGCCCTGTTCAGCCCCCTGCTCTGACCCGGCCAGGGTGACGCACACATCAGTCCGCGGGCTTCGGGCGCACCAATGTGTGGCGCCCGGATCGCTCGATGGCATGGGTCGTGGACACGCCATCGGGCCACGTCACGGTGACGGTCCACGGGCCTCGCTCGGTCGCGGTGCCGAAGTGGGCCTCTACGGACCGGTTGGACTGGAAGGGCCCGCCGCCCGCGAGCCAGCGTGCCTGCGTGCGCTGCGGACCGGCGATCTGCACTCGGGCGCCGCGCGCCGCACGGTTGCCCGGGGCGCGGGGATCATCGAGCCGGATCGCGATCCAGTCGTCCGGGCTGTCATGGGCGTTGCGGATCACGCGCACGGGCTGGTTGAGGCCGGTGATGACGGCATCGAGATCCCCGTCGCCGTCGAGGTCGGAGAACACGGCCGACCGGTCCACATGCGGCGCCCCCATCCCGGGACCGAGGCTTGCGGGCTCCACCAGCTCGAAGCGCTCGCCCGCGCGAGCCAGCACCAGCACCGGCTGCTGCCACTGCGAATCCATCAGCTCAAGGGATGCCTGCGGGTAGACGTGGCCATTGACCGTGATGAGGTCCTCATCGCCGTCATGGTCAAGGTCGAGGAACGCGCTCGCCCATCCGCAGAGCCTGCGGCTTGGGACACCCACCCCGCGAAGCCCTGTCCGGTCGTCGAACAGGCGCCCCTCGCGGGACTCGTGCATCGTGTTGGTGTCGCTCGAGAAGACGCTGATGTGCGCATCAGGGAGGCTGTCCCCATTCACATCTCCGATCGCGATGCCCATCGATGCCTGCTCCGTGCCTTCCATGTTTGTGGCGATGCCGGTCCGGCGACCGATGTCCTCGAAGCGCATGCCGCCGAGGTTCCGCAGCAGCGAGTCCGGGTTGGAGTCGTTGGCGACGAGGATGTCCGGCATGCCGTCGCCGGTGAAGTCCGCGATCGCGGAGTTGAGCCCATACGCGGGCGGCAGCGCGGCAATGCCGCTCGACGCAGTCGCGTCCTCGAACCGCGCGCCACCAGTGTTGCGCAGCAGGACGTCGCGCTGGGCGTCGAGGCCCCGCGGACCCGACATCACCGCGATTCCCTTGAAGGCTGATGGTCCCGGAGGGGCTGCGGGGTCGAACTTGAGGTACCTCGTGATGTAGAGGTCAAGGTCGCCGTCCGCGTCGAGATCCCCGGCGGACACCGATGTGTTCCACGCCGAGGCGTCGCGCGCCGCATCGGGGAGCCGGTCCGATGCATCCGTGAACGCGCCGCCTCCTGCGTTGAGCAGCAGCCGGATGGATCCGTGGCACGCCACCACGACGTCCTCGCGGCCGTCGGCATCGAAGTCCCCCACTGCGGGACCGAATGCCCACGCATGCAGGGGCGGGTCAGGAGCGACACGCGTGAAACGCAGGCCTCCGCGATTCTCGTAGAGGCGTGCGCCTGGCCCTCGCGTGGGCGACGCGAGCGTGGCGCCATTGGGGAAGAGCAGGTCCTCGTCGCCATCGCCATCAAAGTCGATCAGGGCCACGCCGCCCCCCTTGACCTCGATGATCTGCGTCGGGGGAAGCGAACCGGACGTGGTGGTGAAGTCGATGCCGCTGCGCGCGGTGACGTCCTCAAGCGACACTGCGCCGTGCGCAGGCGCATCACCTGGTGACGCGTGCGAATCCGGCTGCGCCGACGGACCGGCCGCAGCCCCAAGCGCGGCGGCCCGCTGACGCGCCGAGCCTGCATCAGCAGGCCTGTCCGCGCGCTCGTAGGCGCGCGCGAGCTTCGTCCAGACCTCAGACTGGTCCGGTCGGATCGCGAGGGACTCCTCGTAGAGGTCGACGGCATCCGCGAAACGGTCTCGCAGCAGCGCCACATCGCCGAGCCTCACCAGCGCCTTGGCGCGCATCGGTCGCCCAGGCACGCCATCGCCCGCAAGATCGAGCGCGCGCTGGAGCGCGCTCTCCGCATCGCCGAGCCGGCTCTCCTCGATGGCCACGACGCCGAGCCCGAACCAGGAATCGTCTGCGGTAGGCACCGCGCCCACGTGAGCCTGGAAGTGACGCTTGGAGAGCGCAAGGTCTCCCAGGTAGTAGTTGGCCCAGCCCAGGAAGTGGTCAACCTGGCGCGCCTCGGGAAATGCCTGTCCGCTGGCTTGCGCGTCGACAAGCAGCTCCCGCGCCTCGGAGTAGCGCTTCTGCTTCTGGACGGCAACGCCAAGCAGGAACTTCGCGCGCGCGCACTCAGGGCGCTCGGTGAGCGCAGCGCGCGCGACGATCTCGGCCTGCGCAAACTGGGATGACAGGACCAGTCGCTGGATCACCGGGATGTTGGGGTGATCCACGAAGGCCGCGGCAACCTGAGCAGGAGCCTGTGGTGGAGGATCGCCGGCGGCGGCATGAGCCACGAGCTGAACCGCGCCCGCGAGCGCGGCCATGCAGCGGACGAACCCAAAAACGTGACACAAAGCGCGGCAATGGCGCACCAGAGGCATCCTTTGGGATGCTATTCGACGCTTCTGAGGTAGGCATCGGGAGCAATGTGGTCTACATTACGGAGGTCGTTGGCTGCGCAGCCATGTACGCGACCTAATGCCCATCTGGACGAGAGCGTGCGAGAATCGGATGGCTTGCGCACGGGCCACGCACGCAGGCCTGCCGGACAGGGCCGACTGAAGGAGACTCCCCCGAATGAC
>JBIIIL010000244.1:0-3807 GCA_044234825.1 Phycisphaerales bacterium | reverse complement strand
TGGTGTCCCGCACCTACCCGCTGCTGCGGGTCCTGTACGCGATGTCGTGGCCCCTGGTGTGGATCGGCGGTCGCATCGACAGGCTCATCAGGATCGTGGTCCGGGCCGACCCGCCGCACGAGGTCGCCGAGCAGGAGCTCCTGCACGCCATCGAGGACACGGAGCGTTCGGGCGCCGTGGGCAGCGTGGAGGCGGCGATCCTCGAGAATGCGGTGCAGTTCGGCGAGAAGGTCGTCAGCGAGATCATGACGCCGCGCACCCTCATCGAGGGGATCGAGTACACGGACGACCTGGCGGCGATCCGCCGGATCATCGAGACGGCTGGCCACTCGCGCATGCCGGTGTTCCGCGGGAGCATCGACCAGATCGCCGGGATCCTCTACCTCAAGGACCTGATCAGGTTCATCGGCGAGGACGGCAAGTCGTTCCGCCTGCAGCCGCTGCTGCGCACGCCGGTGCGCGTCCCGGAGACGCAGCGCGTGCGCGACCTGCTGCAGCAGTTCCAGCGCACGAAGGTGCACATGGCCATCGTCGTCGACGAGTTCGGCGGCACCGCAGGCCTCGTGACCATCGAGGACGTGGTCGAGGAGCTTGTGGGGGAGATCCGCGACGAGCACGAGCCGCCGGAGCAGGGGCTGCCCGAGCTGCGCGCCGTCGCGCCTGGCGCTTGGGAGGCGGACGCGCGGGTCGAGATCGCGCGCCTCGCCGAGGAGACCGGCCTCGAGGTCCCCGAGGATGTCGAGTACAGCACTGTCGCGGCGCTCGTGCTCGAGAGGCTTGGCCGGATCCCGGCGCGCGGCGACCGCTTCACGGCGCACGGTGCGCAGTTCGAGGTGATCGCGGCAAGCCCCTCGCGGGTGGATCGCGTGCTCATGAGGCTGCCTCGCGCCGATGGGCTGCCCCCCTCGGCCGCCTGAGCCTGCGCGGCCCGGTTCAGCCGAACTCGTCGCCGCGGAACGTGGACGCGAGGTAGGCCTCGCGCACCTGCGGGTCGTTGATGATGTCCTTGGGCGCGCCGTCGCGGAGGTTTCGTCCCTCGTGGATGATGTAGGCGCGGCTGCAGATCCGCAGCGTCTGCTGGACGTTGTGGTCGGTGACGAGGATCGCGATGCCGGACTCTGCGAGCCTGCGCACCTCGGCCTGCAGGTCCTCGACCGTGTGCGGATCGACCGCCGCAAAGGGCTCGTCGAGGAGGATCAGGCGCGGTTCGGTGATGAGCGAGCGCGCGATCTCGAGCCGCCGGCGCTCGCCGCCCGAGCACGTCCGCGCCTGCTCCCGCCGCTTGTGCTCGAGGCCGAACTGGCGGAGCAGGTCGTCGCAGCGGCGGCGGCGCGAGGCCCTGTCGAGGCGCGTCGTCTGCAGGATCGCCATCAGGTTCTGCTCGACCGTCAGTCGCTGGAACACGCTGGGCTCCTGCGCGAGGTATCCCATGCCGAGCCGCGCATGCCGGTACATCGGCAGCGCCGTGACGTCGTGCCCTGCGAAGTTCACCGAACCTGCCTCAGGCGTGATCATGCCGATCGTCATGCGGAAGCTCGTCGTCTTGCCCGCGCCGTTGCGGCCGAGCAGGCCAACCACCTCGCCAGCCTCGACGCAGAAGCTCACCGCGTCCACGACGCGGCGGCCGTTGTACGTCTTCTGCAGTCCCTGCACGTCGAGCAGCGCCACGGGTCGAGTGTAGAGGTGGCGCCCGGCGGCTACCATTTGCGCCATGCGCTGCACGCACCGCTGGCTGGCTGCCGCCATGCTGATCCTCGCGACGATGCCCTCGCTCGGATGCGTGCGACGCACGATCTCGGTGACCACGACGCCGCCGGGCGCGATCGTCTTCCTGAACGACCGGGAGGTCGGGCGCACGCCGTGCGACGTCGACTTCCTGCACTATGGCGTGTACGACCTGAGGCTGCGTCTGGAGGGCTACGAGCCCGTGGTGGGCAGCGGCCGCGCCGATGCGCCCGTCTGGGACTTCATCGGCGCTGACTTCTTCGCCGAGCTGGTGCCGGCGCAGCTCGAGAGCCGGGTCGAGTGGCACTTCGACCTCGAGCCCTCCGCGCGCGACCCGGGGTCGCTGCGCACGCGTGCAGCTGAGATGCGGGCGCAGGCCGATGCTGCGTTTGCCAGGTCGAGCGATGATCCCGTGCGTGACGCTGCGCCTGGCGCACCCGCGCCTGAGCTGTCGACTCCCATGGGCGCCGCGGAAGGGCAGGGGGCTCTTCCCAGCAAGGGATCCGCAGACGTCCCGATGCCCCCAGATGCGTCGGTGCCTGCCGTGCCCGGCCAGCCAACGGCGCCTCCACGCTAGAGCGCGGCTGCGGCGGAGTGTGTCGCACGGCGACGCGGCGCGCGCGTGGCCGTACGTGCGTGCGTCTTCCCGGGGCGTACCTCGCTACGCGCGGGCGACCTTGGCAAGCGCGCTGCAGAGGGCCAGATTGACCAGTCGATTGGCAGGTGGCCACCGCAACCCGGAGAACTCCGCGGCGCCGACCCAACGCACTTGGGCGCTCGCGAGAGGTTTGGGTGCACAGGGGGTCGGTGCAGGGGCCAAGAAGAGGTGGAACTGGACTACCGGACCATCACCTCCATCGCTCAGGTGCGTTCCACAGTCCATCCACAGCGTCCGGCCGGGGGATTGGACCCCAGTCTCCTCACGCAGTTCGCGTCGAGCGGCATCAAGCGGATCCTCCCCAGGCTCCAACTTCCCCCCCGGTATCTCCCAGTATCCCGGAAGTACGCGTGCGTCCGGAAGTCTTTGGGCCACCAGCACGGACCAGCCCTGCGGAGAACTTGTCCACAAGGTCCCTAGGGCAATGTCGAGGGGACGAGTGGGCACGATCAGACCCGGGCTCGATTCACGTCCGAAAACACAAGTAACTTATAATCAACGCGATGGAGGCCAAGGAAGTCTTTTTTTGGCATTTGCGTCGATCCGTTGACCGCCACTTCGCGGGCAGGATACCGTGCATTCAACAGACCTCTTCGCAGCCTGCGCAGCAGGTTGCTACGCCGCCGTTCGATCGTGTCGGAGCGACCGAACGGCGGCTCTGTTTTTGGCGCCGATTGGAGAGGTCACCGACCGATTACCGTCTCGCCATGGATGTCACGGACCCGCTAAGCGTGAGGTCGTCGTGCTGCACCGCTGCGCTGTTGATCGCGCACGCCGCCGCCGCTTCCGATCTCGAGGCGCTGCGCGCGCTCGACGCATCGTCGAGCGCATGCGACGCGTGCGCGGAGCTGTGCGCATTTGCCTTCGATCCGAGCACGCTCGATGCGGGCGCCCTTGCGGATCCGGCGGGCAACGTCGCTGCCGCACACCTTGAAGTGCGCCAGGACACTGCCAGCGCGCCCGGCACGGCGGCACCGTCCTCGCGCAGGTTCGGTGCCGCGGGATCGTGGCGCTGGCAGGTCCTCGGGGGAGGCGGCACCGGCACCGATGGCATCTCGAATGCGCAGTTGGGAGCAGGCATCAGCTGGTTTGTGGTCGATGACTTGAGCATCGACGTGCAGGCGAACGCCGACTGGTTCGACCAGTCCGGCGCGAATGCGTGGGGTGGCGACGTGGAGCTGCTGTTCCGCTGGCACTTCATCGCACGCGACACATGGTCGCTCTACGTCGATGGCGGATGCGGCCTGATGTGGACTTCGCGGGACGTGCCGCCCGACAGCGCGAGCTTCAACTTCACGCCGCAGGCTGGTGCGGGCATCACGTGGGAGATCGCATCGGACACCCGCCTCATGCTCGGCGCGCGCTGGTTCCACGCCTCGAACGCGAACACAGGGTCGCCAAATCCCTCCTACAACGGCGTGTTC
>JBIIIL010000220.1:0-4300 GCA_044234825.1 Phycisphaerales bacterium | reverse complement strand
CCCCTCGGAGCCCGGCACCGCCCCGCGCATCACATGATGCGCCGCTCGAGGCTGCGAGAATGCCATCCCAGCGTGCTGCACGCTCCCGTCGGGATAGTGCAGCGTGGTGCCGACCACGCCGACGCCGTCCCGCCACAGGTAGTCGACCAGGTGCGCGACCCTGCCCCACTCGCCGATGCGCACGTCATTGTTGAGCAGCATGATCGCCGGATGCCGCGAACTCGCGACGCCTTCGTTGACCAGCTGCGAGAAGTTGAAGGCACCCGGACTGCGCACCACCGTGAAGCCCTCGCGCCCCTCGAGGTCTTGCAGCAGGGCGATCGCATCAGGCTCGTCGCTCCCATTGTCGACCACCACGACTTCCATGTCGCGGTCCGGATCGCTGAGGCCCGCAATGCAGGCGCGCAGCAGGTCGGCGCGGTTCCTCGTCGGGATGATCACGGAGACACCAGGTCGCGACTGGCCTTCGCCACCCGGCGACACCGTTGCCGGCGACCCCACATCGCCCGCTGCATGCCGACGGTTGGCGGCAGCCGCCGCGACGCCCGACGCTCGGACGTGCACGACTGGCGCCGCCACGTGCACGATCTCGGGCTCCCGCCCTGAGCGCATCAGGTTGAGCATCCATGCGCGCACGCTTGAGCAGGGCACCCCGCCGCGCGCCTCGATGCACGCGCGCGACACCATGAACGACGGCCCGATCAAGTCGCAAGCCTGCAGCTGGTCGAGTCCCCAGTTCCAAAGGAGGTGGGGCTCCAGCGCGCCGCCATCCGCGGCCTCGCTGTCGTGGTCGATCAGCACAAGCCCAGGATCCATGTCAAGATCAGCCGAGTGCAGTGCGTGGCACACCTCGTCGAAGCAGTCGGCATCCAGTGTCGCGCCCGCCGGCAGGCACATCACGAAGTCGCCGCGCGATGCTGGGGCACAGGCACCCGCTGCAGCCGACGACAGCGCGTGCGTCGCGACCGCGTCCGGCTCCCACAGCAGGCCGCGGAACTCGTATCCCGCGACCGTCCACTGGTCGAGCTCGGGAAGACCTGCGGAATCCGCGCCCGACGGCACACCGCACAGCGTGACCTCCACATTGCGGTAGCGCTGGGCCAGCACTGACTCGACCGTCGAGGACAGTGCACGCACGTCACCCGCCGAGCAGTCGACGGCCACCGTGAACAGCGGATTGTGGAGATGCGGTCCCCTCAGTCGCGTCCGCTGGCGCCACTGCGCGTGCCGCTGCCGCCATGCCGGGTAGTCGCTCAACTCGGCCGATCCTGGCATCACCCGCAAGGTATCGCGCGCCGCTCCGCGCTCCGGATGCCGAGCAGGTAGCACGCAAGTTCGGTGTCCGCGAAGTGCAGGCGAGGCGACTCAAGCACGGCTAGCGGGATCCTGGGCAGATTCAAAGTTGGGGTTTGAATCTGCCCGTAAACACGTCATCAAGTGACGATATGGCCCTGGTTCACAAATCCGATAACTGAACCGATTCAGCCCCATCCACCCGACCCCGCCGCTATCGTCGCCCACGCCGGATTGGCGCGTGCGCGCCCGATGCCGCTGGACTTACTCGCATGACTCCCACCCGGTGGTACCTCCCGTTCTTCCTGCCATCGACGGCGCTGATGATCGGCATCGCGCTCGCGCTGCTCGTGGCATGGTTTGCGTCGCGGCAGGCACGGCGCGCGCCCCACTCCATTAGGGCAATCCTTCCGCACGGCGGACCATGGCGTCTCACGGCCCGCATCGCCCGCGGCCTCGCCGGCGCGCTCGCCGCGCTGATGCTCGTGGCTGCCCTACCTGTCACCGCGACCGCGCTCACGCGCTCGATCGAGTCACCCTATGAACCCGTCGATCCCGCCTCGCTGCCGCAGGCCGATGCCATCGTGGTGCTGTCGGGATCCATCTGGCACACCACCGCATCAAGCGGATACATGCACACGCGCATCGGAGCGGCGCACGACCGGTTCGACACCGGCGTTGCCGCGTGGCGTGCCGACCGCGCGCCACTCATCGCCTTCGGTAGCGGCGTCGGCCGCACCCCCAACGCGCCCACCGAAGGCCCGTGGAGCCGCGACCGCGCGATCTCGCTCGGCGTCCCGCCCGATGCGATCCTCGTCGGCGGCGATGCCTTCTACACCTCGGACGAGGCGCATTCCGTCGCGGAGCGGCTGCATGCCCGCGGGGCCACGCGCATCATCCTCTGCACCAGCGCATTCCATATGCATCGCGCGATGTGGCACTACAGGCAGGAGGGCTTCGACGTCACGCCGCTCCCATGCCACTTCCTCACCCGCGGCACCTCAGACCGATTCGGCTGGGACCAGCTCATCCCCTCGGCACGTGCGCTCGAGCAGGCAGACCTTTGCGTTAAGGAGTGGCTGGGCCGCGCCGCGCAGGGGCTGCGGTGACGGCGGTGGCGGGCAGCGGCAGCTCGGCACATCAGCGGCTCCGTGCGAGACCGCCCGCCCGCTCAACCCTGCTCGCCCGCCAAAACCCGGCTAGACTTCGCGTGCGTTGAGCGCGATAGGCCTGACCTATCTCCCAGCTGACATCGTGGCGTCGCGAACGGATCTCGCCACGGAACTCGCCCGAGTGCGAGAGCGTGATGCCATTGGCCACGCGGCGCACGCGCTGGTCGCGACGCTTGCGGTGTTCCTGCAGCCCATCGCCAACGCCCCCGCCAACGTCGGCTTCGTGCTGCTGTGCATCATGGGCGCGCTTCGCGTGCACCGCCTGTGGCGCGCGTGGGCGCTCATGTTCCGCGAGTGGTTCTGGCTCCTGCTGATCGCATGGGCCGCTTGGACGGGAATCACGCTGCTGTGGAGCGAGGCGCCCGAGTACGGCCTCCGCCAGTGGGGAGCCTTCCGCGCGGTCCTGTGGGTGCCGCTGCTGTGGCCTGTGATGGACCGGTGGAGGTGGATCATCGGCGGGCTGCTCGCGGGCGTCGCATGCGGCAACGCCCTTCAGCTCTCGCAGTACTGGTGGGGCTGGCCTAAGGCGCGCGCGGGCAAGGGCGTTGGCGGCGGCTTCCACATGTACACCTACATGGGCGCGTGGTGCGCCATCGCATTCGCGATCTGGATGATGTTGGCGGTGTCGCTCCCCTGGCGGCGTGCCATCGCTGCGGTGGCGCTTGCGTCGCTCGCCGCGATGGGGATTGTGATCGCCAGCACGCGTGGCGTGGTGGTCGGCGCGGCGGTGGAGGTTGTGGTCGTGGCCCTAGTGCTTGCGCTGCGGCAGCGGGGATGGCTGCAGCGAGCCATGGTCCGCGCGAGCGTGGGCGCCGCGATCCTGTGCGTCGTGTGGCTGTTCGTCGGCGAGCGCGTCGAGAAACGCTTCGAGTCCATGGTGCGGGAGGCACCCGTCGTCGTCGCGGCGCCTGAGCCCATGACGGCGGTCAAGTCCGCTGGGCCATTGGAGCATCAGCAGCCGCAGCAGCAGTCGGCACCCATCAGCGAGGCCGCGATGCGGCTCAAGCTCGCCGACTCGCGCTTCCATGTGTGGGACTACTCGCTCAAGCAGTGGCGCGATGCTCCACTCACAGGCATCGGCTTCGGTTCCGTGCTGCCGCGGGCCAAGCATGCCTCGGTGCATGACATGACGCTGAGCAAGCAGCAGCGCGATGGCGTGGCGATCGGTCACCCGCACTCGACATGGATCCAGTCCCTGAGCGAGACCGGGCTCATCGGCTTCAGCCTGTACGCAGGATGGGTCTCGGTGATTCTCGTCACGGCCTGGGTTTCGATCGGCGCGACGGCAGGGACCGGCCGGCACGGCACGGAAGCGCTCGCCGGAACGGTGCCTTCGTGGCTCGACGCCGGCCTGCTTGGTGCCGTGATCGCGTTCCTCGTCGCCGCGCAGTTCGACTGCTACCAGATGAACTCGACCGCATTCGCGATCGGACTCATCCCCGCCCTAGTGCTTTGCCGACCCCGCGGCGCAGCGAGATCCACAGCACCGCCACTGTGAACCTCGCCCACACGGCGAGGAACACCAACCACAGCAGCGGCTCCGGGTGCATCGGCCCGAAGTGCGTGCGGTAGAAGCGCACCATGCCGCGGTGCTTGTGCCATTCCGTGTGCAGAGAGCGTCCGCGGGTCGTGGCGCGCAGCGCATGCCACACACGCGCGGTAGGCACGCACCACACCAGCCACCCTGCGCGGTTGAGGCGCATGCACAAGTCAAGGTCCTCGCAGTGCAGGAAGTAGCGCTCGTCGAAGGGACCGACCTCGTCGATCGCCGATCTGCGCACCATGATGCATGCCCCAGACACGGCATCTACCGCAAACGGCACCGTGCCCAGCGG
>JBIIIL010000219.1:0-4324 GCA_044234825.1 Phycisphaerales bacterium | reverse complement strand
GAGATCTCGCCGAGGCGTCCTCAGGGACCGCCACCCACGATGCTCGCGGCTGTCGCGCCGTGGTGCGGCGCCCGGAATGGGCGCCTCCCGCGCTCGGGTCGCGGCACCCCCGCGCAGGACGCGATCTGCAGCACCTCGAGCGCCTCGTCATCGTCGAGCGGCGGAAGGATTCCCGCAAGGGCGCGGGCAAGCATGGTCTTGCCGCAGCCAGGCGGCCCGCGCATGAGGACGTTGTGCCCGCCTGCGCTCGCGCAGAGCATCGCGTCCTTCGCGCCCGACTGCCCGCGGATGTCCGCAAAGTCAGGTGCGGGTGCCGCATCGGCAGCCACACGCTCGCCTACCGCTCGCGGCTCGCGCGGGCACCCGACGCCTCGCGGGGGCGTGGCCTCGAGCGTCCCTCTCGCGCCGGCTCCGGCAAGCATCGCGAGGATGCGCTGCAGCGAATCTGCCGCGATGACCGACACGCCCGAGACGAGCTGCGCGTCGGCCACATTCTCGGTTGGGACCACAATCGACCGGCCAAGCGACCGCGCCATCAGCGCCGCGCTCACGACACCACGCACGCCGCGAAGCCTCCCGTCGAGCGCGAGCTCCCCTGCCACCACGCATCGCGACAGCTGGGCCACCCATGGGCACGGCGGCGAGGCGCACGCGGCAACGAGGCCAAGTGCGATCGGCAGGTCGAAGACAGGCCCCTCCTTGCGCAGCCCCGCCGGGGCGAGGTTCACCACCGTGCGGTGCCTCGGCGGCGCCAGGCCGCTTGCTGAGATTGCCTGACGCACCCGCTCGATGGACTCCCGGACGGCAGCATCCGGCAGGCCAACCACCATGATGCCCGGCAGGCCGTGCCCCGATGCACGCACCTCGACCTCGCACGGGAGCGCATCGATGCCGCGCAGGAGGAAGCTCATGCACTGGGCGGACATGCACCCCACCCTAGCGAGCCGCACGACGCGTCCCCGGCAGGGTGCCCGATTTTCCGCGATACTCGCCCGATGGACCTCGTCAGCGGCATCGAGACGGCCGTCATCGGCGCGCTCGGCGGACTCGCGGGCGGGCTCTTCGGCGTCGGTGGCGGCATCATCGTGATCCCGCTGCTGACGATCCTCTTCGGCAGCGACCCCAACGCATTCCAGGCCGCGAGCCTCATCAGCGCCATCTTCGTGAGCGCCGGCGCCATCCCGCGCCATGTGCGGGCGAAGGCGATCCGCTGGCGATTCGCGCTGCACGCCGCGGGCGCATCACTCGTGACCGTGATGATCGGGGTCTGGCTCTCGAACGCCATCACCAGCCCGGTGGTGATCGAGCGGATCTTCGCGGCGTTCCTCGCCTACGTCGCCGCGTTCGAGGGATGGAAGATCATCCGGTCGCGCCGCACGGGCACCGTGCGTCCGGACCACGCCGACGACCCGTCCGCCACGGCGCCCATCTCCGGTGCGGACTCCGGCGGCGCGGGCGTGGAGCCGCAGGCCGGCATCGTCGGCGGCATCATGGGCATCATGGCGGGACTGCTTGGACTTGGAGGCGGCGTCGTGGCGGTGCCGCTGATCCGCGGGCTCACCAGGATCCCGCTCCGTGAGGCGATCGCAACCAGCTCGGCGATGATCATCGTGACCGTCGTCGTGGCCGCTGCGCTCAAGGTCGGCTCCATCTACCTCATGGATCCGCCACCGGGATCGACTGCGCTGGAACGCCTCAAGTACACGCTGACGCTCGCCGCGCTGCTCGCCCCTGGCGGCCTCATCGGCGCGCGCATCGGTGCGCAGTGGATGCACAAGCTGCCGCTGAAGCCGCTCGCGGCCGCGTTCGCCATCGTGTGCCTGCTGCTGGCGATTCGCATGGCGCGGCTCGGGGCCTAGCGCCTGCACCTATCCTCGGCACGAACCATGGACGACACGCCCACGCCAACCGCGGCGCCTGCCTCGCGCATCCGGCGGATGCTCGCCGTGGCGCTTGGCATCGTGTGGGGCACGCTGCCAGGCATCGTGGGCATCATGCTTCTGGTGCAGCTGCAGCCGGTGTCGGAGAGCCTGCGCGGGCGCGGACCGGAGGGCATCGCGCTCTTCACGGTGCTGGCCGCGCTCTGCTCGGGCGTGGGCGTGCTGCCGACATTCTCGCAGGCGATCCTCGGCGGCTGGGTCTTCGGGTTTGCCTGGGGCGCCCCTGCCGCGCTCGTGGGCTTTGCAGGCGGCGCGCTGGTGGGCCGCGCGATCTCGCTCATGGTCGCGGGTTCGGCGATCCAGCAGATGATCGATGCGAAGCCGAGGTCCCGCGTCATCCGCGAGGCCCTCGTCAACGCGGACCAGCGCAAGACGCTGCTCTACGTGACGCTCCTTCGGCTCCCTCCCAACTCGCCCTTCGCGTTCATGAACCTTGCGCTCACCGGTTCGGGCGTGCGGATCGTGCCCTACGTGATCGGCACGGTGATTGGGCTCGCGCCGCGCACGCTGGTGGCCGCCTGGTTCGCTGCGGCAGCCGCAGCCACGGGCGCCGAGGATCTGGTGCAGTTTGCCAAGAGCCAGGGCCCGGTGGCGCTGCTGACCGGCATCGCGCTGCTTGCGCTGGCCTTGGGCGTGCTCGGCGTCGCCTCGAAGGCAGCGCTGCGCCGCGCGGGTCTCGCGCACTGAAGATCAACGCGCCGCGGTGCGCGCGCCGCCTGCGCGAGGCACCATTCGGGCACGCGCGACACCCGAGCCGGATCCGATGCGCACGCTGTCAGTCCTGCGGACGCTCGGGCAGCGTCTTGGGCGCCGAGAGCGGCGATCCTGAGGGAACGGCCGATGGCGCGGCGGGCGCCGCAGCGCCAGTCGGGGCTGCACCAGGCTCCGGCGATTGCCGCGGCGGGCCGCCTGCCGCGGGCTGTCCTCCGCCCCGCACAGCCTCGCGCGCGTCCGGCACCGACAGAGTGCTCGCGCCCGCATCGGGCACGCCCCGCACTGGCTCTGTCGTGCCGCGCGGCACTCCGGTGAGCCCCTGCGCAGATGCCTGCGCGAGGCGCAGACCCACCTCGTCGAAGAAGCGGTCGGCCTCGAGCGCGAATCTCGGGTGCCGGATCGTCGAGTTCTGCGCGATGCGCAGCGCGGGAATCTGCCCATCCTCCGTCTCGAGCTGCACCGACAGGGCCCACGTCTCCTGCTGTCGGCGGCGGCTCTGCCCAGAAGGCGTGTAGTCGCGCTTGAGCTCGCGGTAGATCTCGATGCGGCCCGACGGCTCGTCCGAGTAGACGCCGTTCTCGACAACATGCCAGTCGTCGTACCCGGTGGGACGCTCGGCGGTGCCGACCGCAGCAGCCCACAGCGCGTCGCGGGTCACCCCGGGGTAGCTGCGCACGGTTCCCCCGCAGCCGGCGACCGCGAGGATCGCGGCGATGCACAGCGCCGCGCGCATGGCGCGGCACGCACGGGACGGACTCGCAGGCCGGTCACTCTGCAATGTCCGCATTGGTGTAGACCTTCTGGACATCGTCATGCTCCTCGAGGGCCTCGACAAGGCGGGTCACCTTCTGGGCATCATCGGCTCCCACCGTCACCGTCGTGAGCGGAAGCCACATGATCTGGCTCTCCTCCGGCGCGAGCCCCTGCCCCTCGAACGCGTCCCTCACGCTCGCCAGCTGCGCCGGGGGGCACGTGACCTGCCAGGACCCGTCGGCCGGTGCGACGTCGTCCGCGCCAGCCTCGAGCGCGATCTCCATCACGCGCTCCTCGCCCGCGGTGACGCCCGGCACCAGCAGCACGCCCTTCTGCACGAAGCTGAAGGCCACGGACCCCGGCACGCCCAGATTGCCGCCCGCCTTGTCGAAGGCCATGCGTATCTCAGGCGCGGTGCGGTTGACGTTGCTGGTCAGGCATTCGGCGATGACCGCCACGCCACCGGGCGCATATCCCTCGTAGCGGATCGCCTCGAACTGCTCGCCGTCGGTCTCGCCCGAGCCCTTCTTGATCGCCTTCTCGATGGTGTCGCGCGGCATGTTCGCCGCCTTGGCCTCGTCCACCGCAAGCCTCAGCGTCGCATTGAAGCGCTGGTCGCCGCCGCCCTGCTTGGCCGCGACGATGATGGCGCGCGAGAGCTTGCTCCAGATCTTGCCGCGCTTGGCATCGACCGCGGCCTTGCGGTGCTTGATGTTCTTCCATGCGCTGTGACCGGCCATTGGTCGACGTCCCAGCTCAGCGGCGGCCCGAGCGCGACAGCTTCGCCGCCCTGACCGGCTTGCCCGCATGCGCGGCCTTGTGCGCGCTCGCCGACTTGGCCTTTGAGGACGGACTGCCGGCGCCCTTGCGCTCCGCGAGCGCACCCGCGCGGCCCGCGGGCTTTGCGCCTTCCGCGG
>JBIIIL010000218.1:0-4326 GCA_044234825.1 Phycisphaerales bacterium | reverse complement strand
GCAAGCACCGTCCCACGGTCCCGGTGGGGCCGAACCGGAAGCGCGCCGCCTCACACGCAATCTCAGTCTGGCTCGATCGTGACCGTGAGCGCCCGCGACTGGAGCTGCTCCTGCAGCAGCTCCGCCTTCTCTCGGTGGGCCATCGCCACCACAGACAGCCCCTGCTTGTCAACCTCGATCGTCTTGGTCAGCGCATCCTGCGAGTCCATCCGGACCACTTCGATGAACGTGCGGATCACGTGCTCGTACGTGTTCACGTCGTCGTTGTGGACAATCACCTTCCAAGGGCGCAGCGGCTTAGGGGGCGTACGAGTGGGCGCAACAGTGGGCGTCTCTGCGGTCATTCGGCGTGGTCCTCCCAGGTACTCATCGGCCGAGTCGCCGATCGCGGTCAAGTGTACGGGCCGTGCATCGCAGGTCGGCCATGAATCGAGCGATGGACTCCGCCTGAGGGCAAGAGCGCGCGGGCGACAAACTTTCGATACACTCGCGACGTGCCCGCGCAGGAGTTCGTCGCGGGGTGTAGCTCAGCTTGGTAGAGCGCTTGGTTCGGGACCAAGAGGCCGCAGGTTCAAATCCTGTCACCCCGACTTAGGGCCGCCCGGTACACGCCGGGCGGCCCGCTCTCTTTCCCGTGACGCTTCCCTGCCGCCAGAAAAACCGGGGTCCGCGACGTCGCCGCCATCAGCCGGGACATGCCAAAGACGTGCGGTTATCGGGATGTTCATCATGTATGCGGTTTTTGTCATGGTTTCCTTCTCCCGCCGCAAATCGGCGCCATAGTGCGGTTGGCTCGTGGGTTCCCTTTCCCTCTCCCCCGGGCCGAGAGTTTGATCCTTCCCTAAACCCCGATACGTCGGAGAACGTCATGAATGTGAAGACCCTGTCTCGTCTCGAGACTCACCTTGCCGCGTCCGTCGCGGTCGCCGCCGTGGCGAGCGCCGCGCAGGCCGTTGTGGTCACTTGGAACATCAACCAGGCGATCCCAGCGAACTTTGACGGCCTTTACGTCAAGATTGACACCCAGCAGGTCATTTCAACTGCAGGCTCTGGCCTGTCCGGCTGGGACGTCAATATGTACGGATCTACGACCCTGAACTTCTTTGCATCCGGTACGGCACCCAACCCATTGACCACCTACGTCCGCACCCAGGGCAGCGGCGGACCGAGCAGCCTCGCCGGCGGTACGGTCATCAGCGCAGCGAGCACATTCGCGAACAGCACTACAGCGGTCATCAGCTCGGGAGGCGTGGGGGCGAATGGCTGGCAGCTCAACGCGATCAACTACTTCGGCTTCCGATTCCACAACAACACGACCAACGCCATCAACTACGGCTACGGCGCGATTCAGGTAGGCGCGACCGCTGCCGCCCGTACCCTGCTCTTCATCGAGTACGGCAATGCGGGCGAGTCGGTGACGGTTGTGCCAGCCCCTGCGGCCCTTGCGCTCCTCGGCGCAGCCGGCCTCGTCGGCGCGCGCCGGCGCCGGGCCTGACGGGACAGTTCGCGCGGGTGAAGCCCCGCGCGACAACGGAAGGATGAACTCTCTCGGGTGGGCGGCCTCTTCAGGCCGCCCACCCGCTTTCCTTTGGCGCCACAGGCAGCTGCGGATGCGCATGAATACGCTCGTGCGCTGTGCGCATCCTGATTTCCGGATTCGAGCCCTTCGGCGGCAGCGCGTCGAACCCCAGCGCCGACATCGTCAGGCGCGTGATGGCGGCGCACCAACGCCGGCCCCTCGCTTCGAGACTGGCGCTCCATGCGATCACCCTGCCCGTGATCGGCGGTGTTCGGCGCGGCTCAGCGCGCCACATGCTCCGTCGGGCCATCACCCGATCGCGCCCGCACGCCGTGATCTGCTTTGGCGAGGCCGCGTCCCGGTCGAGCATCTGCGTGGAGCGGATCGCCTACAACGAGCGCAGCTACCGGATGGCGGACAGTTCGGGCGTGCGGGCCGAATCCTCACCGGTGATCGCGGGCGCATCGGAGTCGCTCAGATCCACGGCCGCACACGCGGGACTGGTACGCGCGATGCGCCATGCGGTGCGAGCCCACGGCGGCGACGTGCGCATGTCGGACGATGCAGGCCGCTTCCTGTGCAACGAGGTGCTGTTCGACTGCCTGCACCGGGCGCGCGGCGCGTACGAGGCCGTGTTCCTCCACGTGCCTCAGACCCCAGCGCAGGCGCGCATCCGCGGGCGCCTCGGAGCCTCGCCGCTGCCGGTCGCGGTGAGCGTGCGCGCGGCCATTGCCGCGATCCGCTGGTTCGCCCAGCGCTAGCCTGCGGCGCATGCCGACCTACACATCGCTGCGTGACACGCCCATCGAGGTTCTTCGCCAGTGGATGGACGCAGCCATCGCTCAAGCGGAGAAGGGCTGGAGCGAGGGCGGCATCCCCATCGGCAGCGTCCTAGTGGACGAGCAGGGGCAGATCGTGGCACGGGGCCACAACATGCGCGTGCAGACCGGCGACCCCACCGCCCACGGCGAGATGAGCTGCATCCGCAGTGCGGGGCGGCGCCGCGACTGGTCCCGCCTGACGCTCGTATCGACGCTATCCCCCTGCTCGATGTGCTCGGGGACCGCCTCCTTGCTGCGGTTCCCGCGCGTGCTGATCGGCGAGAACCGCACCTTCCAGGGCGCCGAAGACTGGATGCGCAGCCACGGCGCCGAGCTGATGGTCCTGGACGACCCCCGCTGCGTGGCCCTGATGACCCGCATGCAGCGCGAGAAGCCGGACCTATGGGCCGAGGACATCGGGGACTGAACGAACCCCAATTGTGGAGGCTGCACACGCCCTGAACCGACGTTATCGGGGTCAGCCTGATTCCCGGCGGCGCCGTCATGGTGGCGGTGCATCCGAGCCGGTGGGTCCGGCATCCTAGGAGACATGAGCATGGACGCAATGAAGACTGTCAAGGGCTGGGTTCGCGAGTTCGTCGATGTGGCGATGCTGTTCATCGCCGTGGGTGTGGTGGCGCAGATCATCTTTGGGCCGAAGGTGCCGTTCTTCTCCGGCGTCACCGAGAACCTGATGGGCTTCATCAACTCCCTCGGCAGCAACGGGGTGGTTGGCCTCATCGCGCTGTTCGTGATCGTGTGGGTCTTCTCGAAGAAGAACACCGCAACCGCCTGACGGCCTGAGTTTCGTCATCAATGAGTGAGTCGCGCGGGCGCGCGGTGCCGAGGGAGGCACCGTGCGCCCCCAGCGCTTACAGAAGTAGTCTTGCCGCCGCATGAATGCCCTACCGATCACAGCCTTGTCATGCATCGGCCTAGCCTGCGCGCTCACGCCTCTCGCTCACGCCCAGAATGTCGGCGCGGGCCCTTCCACCGACGCTGAGAAGATCGGCCAGTCGTACGCCACGCCTGCTCGTGAGCGAGCGATGGGCCGACCCGAGTCGACGTTCCGCATCGGCGGCGGATTCATCAGGCAGTTTGATGCGGGCGTCGATACTGGCGGTGACTTTGCGGTATCCCGTGCATATGCGAGCGTTTCGGGCACATTCGCGATCAGCGAGACGGTCGCCTTCTCTCCGTCGGTGGCCTACGAGTTCGGCGACTACTCCTTCGGTGGCGCGGCCAGCGCTGCGTTCCCTTGGGAGCGCATCAGCGAGATTGGCATCGCGCCCCGGGTCGACATTCAGCTTGACCGCGATCTCACGGTGTCGGTTGCGCCGATCATCCAGTTTGCGGCGGAGGATGGTGCTGACTGGGGGGACGCCGCGCAGTGGGGCGCCCTGGGCGCCGTTCGCTACTCGTTCAGCCCCGAGCTCACGCTCGGCCTGGGGCTGCTGGGGCTCACGCAGCTCGAGGGCGATCCGATCTTCATCCCGATTCCGCTGATCGACTGGAGGATCGACCAGAACTGGCGCGTGAGCAACCTACGCGTGCCTGAGGCGAATCCATTTGCCGCGATCGAACTCGTGTACGACACACAAGACGCCCTCGAGTTCGCGATAGGCGGCGGATGGGAGACTCGCCGCTTCCGGCTTGACGATGGAGGGGTCGGTCAGGACCGCGGCGCCGCGTTCTACGGGAGGGTGACCTTGCGCATCGCCGAGCAGTTCCGCGTCGATGGACTTGTGGGGGTGACCGCGTTCAACCAGCTGAAGACGATCGATGACTCGGGTACGACCACCGCCTCAAGTGGGGGCAACGCAGGACTGATCTTGGGCGTGTTCGGGTCCGTAAGGTTCTGAAGCGCGCTGTGACTGCCGCGGTCAGGCCACATTGGGCCTCCAGGGTGTTTTATTGGACATTCATGTCGGTGCCATTTCGTGATTTTGCAGAATGTGCTTCACCTGTCTTTGCACAACCCGCATC
>JBIIIL010000217.1:0-4332 GCA_044234825.1 Phycisphaerales bacterium | reverse complement strand
GCCGACATCGACCGGGTCGAGTACATGGGCGAGGACCCGCGCAATGCCGGCGTCTTCAGCGCGGCGAGCGATGACACCATGATGCGCAAGCTGCTGCGCGACTTCAAGGACAAGCACGGGTACGCGCAGCAGTACATGTGGGTGAAGGACTCCGTCGGCTACGGATCGCTGCTCGCGTTCTCGTGGCCCAACATGTACATGGCGCCGAACGCGCGGCTCTTCGGGCTCAGCCGCGTCGCCAGCTTCTGGACGCGGATCGATGACCCGGAGGTGCGCGCCAAGTTCCGCGAGGCGGCGGTGGCCATCATCAACGGGTTCCTCTCCTCGGGCGGCTACGACCTGAAGATCGGCGAGGCGATGCTCCGGCCCGACATGCTGCTCAGCGCCAGCTACAAGGGCCGCAACATCGAGTGGCGCGATGACGCGAAGGGGCAGTGGCTCGTGGACGGGCGTGACGACTCGACCGCAGGGTTCAACGCGGAGAGCGCGGAGGAGCTCGGCCTGTCCAAGGGCTCTGCCGACTCGCTCGACGAGCTCATGTTCGTGCTGGGCACCCGCGAGTTCGAGAGGGTGCCTGAGGACGGGGAGAAGCTCCACAAGAAGTACGTCGACGACTGGCGCAAGGCCTACGACCAGTGCACCAAGCTCATCGAGGAGTCGAACGTGGCGCAGGAGGATGCGCAGAGCGCCAACCCCAAGGGCAACCTCAACAAGGCGAAGTCGGCGCTGACCCGGGTGCTTGGACTCATGAAGAAGTACCCGCCGCTTGAGGTGCGCCTGCAGGGCGATGGCATCAGCACCCTCGCCGTCGAAACCGAGATCCTCCGCCTGAACGAGCAGATCCGGGGGCTGTCGCAGAGCCAGCAGGATCAGGGCGCATCGGGGGGCAGCCGCGGGAACCGAGGCTTCGGCGGCGGCGGCCGCGGGCTGAGCCGCTGAACACGGAGTGACATCACCATGAATCGCATCACCAGCTCAACACGCGTTCCCGTCAGGTCGCTCTGCGCCACGCTGTGCGCGCTCGCGATGGCCCTGCCGACCTCGGCTCAGGGCACCGCCCCCGACAAGGGCAATGGGCAGCAGGGCTCGCCGCAGGGACAGGGCACGGCCAAGCCGTCGCAGGGCAAGAAGCCGGCGCCGGCTGGCTCAACAAAGTCGGGCAAGCCCGCGCCAGCGAAGGGAGCCGCGAAGGGCGCGCCGGGCGATGGCGCCGCCGAGGAGCGCCCGAAGACCCAGGTGTTCGTCCTGCCGCTCGAGGGCACGGTGGGCGTGGGCCTGCGCAACGAGGAGATGGAGAAGCTCGAGAAGATCGCGGACACGTTCGGCCCGGGCCAGATCTTCATCATCCGAATCAACTCCAACGGCGGCCTCGTGATCGAGGGCGACGAGATCAACGTCACGCTGTCGCGCATCAAGCAGAAGCACAGGCTCGTCGCGTGGATCGAGAAGGCGATCTCCGGCGGCGCATTCACCGGAATGCACGCGGACGAGATCTACTTCACCCCGGAAGGCTCGCTGGGCTCGATCACGATGATGTCAGGATCCACCGAGGTCTCGCAGGTGCGCGATCCGTGGAAGGAGCGCGTGGCCGAGGTGGCTGCACTCGGCGGCCGGCATCCGCAGATCGGGCGCGCCATGGTGTACTCGGAGGAGGAGCTCTCGTACGACAAGGACGAGAAGACCGGCAAGGTCACCTTCTACCCGAGCCTCAAGGGCAAGTATGTCCTCTCCAAGAAGGGCGAGAACCTCACCCTCAACGCCACCAACGCGCTGCACTGCGGCTTCTCCGACGGCACGGCGGCAACGGAGGAGGAGCTCTTCAAGCTGCTTGACCTTGACGACCCCGAGCGCTTCGTCGTCAACGACGCTGGGCACAAGATCTACAAGGACTACCAGGCGCTGATCAAGCGCGCGCAGGAGGAAGTGCCGCTGCTCATGCGCAAGATCCAGATCGAGGGCACGGGCTCCGGGGACGAGCGCGTCATCCTGCAGAGCCGCATCAAGAACGCCCAGAAGATCATCGAGTGGATCGACCGGGCGCCGGACGTGATGCAGTACGAGCTGCAGATTCCCCCGCAGGCGAAGGAGGAGATCCAGAAGCAGATCGCCGGGTGGCGCCGCGATCTTGCCCGCCTCAACGCCCAGAACCAGGGCGGCAACTGACGGGAATGGATCGCGAGGATCCGTCGGCCGGGCAGCCGGCGCAGGCCGGTCACGCTCCGGCGGAGTTCGTCGAACTGCCGCCCGAGCCCACGCAATGGCCCGTTGCCCTCGGATGGATCCTCATCGGCTACGGCATCCTCGGCATCGGGACGAACTTGTGCGGCGCCGTGTCGCTGCACTGGTACGCGCCGGCCGTGAAGTGGGCATTCGGAGTCGAGGTTCCGGGGCCGCCGCTGTCGCTCACGATCTCCACCTCGATCCTCTCGTTCCTCGGCGTCGCCCTCGGCATTGTCCTCATCAGAGGCGCGTGGCGCCTCAAGGTTCGGCGCGCGAGCGGCGCTCGGCTCGTGCAGCGGTGGGTGGCGCTGCGGCTCGCGCTCGCGGTCGTTGGCCTTGCCGGCGGGCTGCTGATGCTCAAGAGCAGCATCCAGTGGTCCGCTGACGTCGAGTCTGCGCTCGAGCAGGCCGCGCGACGCCGCGCGGAGCAGTCGGTGTCCGGACCGCCTTCTGGCATGGGCGGAGGTGGTGGACGCCGCGGGCGCGGAGGAGGAGGAGGAGGCATGCGCATGGGCGGCGGCGGCGGGGGCTCGTCGCCGCCGGCTCTCGAGCCGACCCCGCAGCGTGGCTCGGCCTACTACGCGATGCAGGTGGGCGGGGTGGCCCTGTCCGCGGCAAGCGTGTCGATCATGCCGCTGGTCACTGGGTTCATTCTGACGAGCCGGAGACGCCGCGACGAGTGGTCGCAGTGGTCGGACTGAAGGGTCAGCCGACCTCGCGCCGCTGGAAGAGCGCCACGGCGATGGCGAGCGCCACGGTCACCATCGCGCCTGCGTAGGGGAGCGCATTGGCGAGGTACTCGGCGGGAACCGACTGGTTCTGGTTGACCGCATCGACCACCCAGAACACCTGGAAGTTCGGGATCGCCGCGTAGGTCGCCTTGCACAGCCAGTAGAGCGGCGCTCCTCCGTCGGGGAGCGCGCTGCCAGCGGCCATGGCCTTCTCGAAGGCGGCGATGCGCCGTCCGACGAACCAGTCGCTGAGCAGTCCCGCCAGCAGGAAGCCGATGGTCACCAGAATGGTGGGCACCTGCCCAAGCCGGGTGCTCGCAGCCACGGATATCGCGGCAAGGATGAGCAGCCCAACCACCATCAGCCCCGCGGCGACCCACACCTCGGGGCGGAACTCCTCGCTGATCGGCATGGCAGCCCAATCGGCGTCGAACACCATCGTGAGCACGTACGCCACCGACAGGAGCGGCACCGCGGAGACGATCAGCGTGGCTGGGAAGCTCTTGCCGTAGAAGAAGTTCGCCCACACGGCGGCACCGCACGCGATGGCCACCGCGCCTGCGCCGAACGCGACGGCCGGCCATCGCACTGGGGTTGCGGCGGTCTGGATCACCCCGTGCACCTCGACGATCGAGAACACGAGCGTCGCGACGGCGACAGCGGCCATGAGCGCGATCGCCAGCCCGAGGTACTTGCCCAGCACGAAGGTGGCCCGGGCGACGGGCTTCGACACCACGGTCAGCACGGTCCGGTTCCCGATCTCGCGGTCGATCACGCTCGTGGCCAGGAACGCGCTCAGCACGGTGCCGGCGATGAAGATCGTCGAGAGGCCGATGTCGACGTACATCCGCTGGTCGTCCTCGAGCGTGAACGCGGAGAACGGGTTGCTGAGCACGACCAGAAGGCAGGCGGCAATCACCACCACGAGGGTGACCGGCTGCCGGATGCACTCCAGGAAGGTGTTGCGGGCGATCGCCCAGACCTGCTCGAGGAAGACCATGGATTGATGCGGCGATGCGGGGCCGAACGCCGAGGGGGCGACCGACGTACGCACGATGCTATCCGTGCGCAGCGCCTCCGGCGCCCGACGTCGGAGTCGATGCAGGTTCCACCGCCCATGCCTAGAATCGCGCCTCATCTCTTTGGGCCGCTCCGGCCCGCCCCAGGCTCTCGGACATGAGACACGACCACTTCGCCTACCAGCAGGCGACCCGCGTCGCCGGAATCGGCATACTCCTTCAGGCCCTGATGGCCTTGGGCGTGTTCCTCTTTGGCCGCATCGGGCAGGACACCACCCTCGTCTTCGGGGCGGTGTTCGTGGCGATCGGCATCCTGCCTTGGGTGGCGCTCACGGTCGTGTTCCACCAGCACCGCCTCGAGC
>JBIIIL010000031.1:0-15638 GCA_044234825.1 Phycisphaerales bacterium | reverse complement strand
AGGCTCCGCCTGCAGTAGCGCCACCGCGTGCCGTTCATCGAGTGCTGCCCCTCGTCGCTCATCGCATCGGTCGGGATGAGGACTGGCCGGCGCGTGCGCCGCATCCACTCGCCGGGTCCGCAGCTGCATGCGGGGGATTCGCCGGACCCATCGATGCCTCCATCGCCCCGATCGCACTCGAACTCCATGTCGGGGCAGGGCGGGCTGCCGAAACCGTCCGCAGGGGCCGCATGCCCCGCGGGCACCAGTGCTGCAGAGAGTGCCATCCCGCCTGCGGCGGCGCACGCCCGAAGTCTCCAGCTGACACCATGTACGTCACGATCCCTCTCCCTGCTCATGGACGGGCTCCTTGTGCGGCACTGTCGGCCGCCACGGTTGCGATGCATGCGCCTCCGCCACGTGCGGACGGCAGCGACGCCACCCTAGTGGGCGCTCACGAGCTGCCCGCGGGCAGGAGCCAAAATTCCGTGAAGTCGGCGGACGCTGCCTAGGCGCCGGCACGCGACGTGAGGGGCAACGCCCCGGCGTGGATTCGAACCACGGACCTGCCGCTTAGAAGGCGGCTGCTCTGAGTCCAACTGAGCTACCGGGGCCTGTCAAGAAGTGTAGGGTCGCGGTCGGGTGGCCTGATGCCGGTGTACGGCGCGGCGCGCGACGCGAGGTGCCCGTACGCGGCACGCGATGCCGCGATCGCCATGGCGCGCACGAAGCGCTCGCGGCGGTCCTGGCGGCTCGCCAGCGGCGGCGCGGGGATCGTCTCGCGCACCGGGACGGGCTCGGCATCGGTCGCGCCCGCGCGGCGCGAGTCGTCGCGCAGCGCCTCGAGCAGCCCCCAGCCCTCGGGAATCTCCCGAGGCCTCAGCATGCCGCGTGGCGCGAGGATGTAGAGGCGGTCGGCGAGCCTGTAGCGCGTCATGAGGCAGAACTTCGTCTGCCCGTGGATGCGCTGGTCCACCCTGCGCAGGTCGATCAGCACCCGGCGGTACCCGTCGTCGCGGCTTGCGGTGAAGTCCCAGTCCGCGGCCTCCGCGAAGAGGGAATCCTCGCGCCGGCACAGGTGCGGCTCGAAGACCTTCAGCCTCGACTCCTCGAGCTGCCGTCGCTTGGCAAGAAGGCGGTCTCGCTCCGCGACAAGCTCGTCACGCTGCTCATCGTCCCTGAAGAAGTCGGCGCGCGACTGCTTGCACTCGATCGCGATCGACTCGTCGCGCAGCCCTCCCTCGCGCCAACCTGCAGCATCCACCCGCCAGCGCGGCACCGCGGTCGTGACCTCTGTGGCGACGACCCTGCACCGCTGGGCGAATAGCCACGCGAGCGCGAGGGACTTCAGCGCTCTGTGGTCGATGGTCTCCAAGGGACCGCCACTGCAGCCGCGGAGCGGCGCCTCAGGACTGCGCGGACTCTCGCACGAGCCTCTGATAGTGCTCGCGCTCGCCGCGGCCGCGCAGCGGGTAGTCCTTGCGCAGCGGGTGCGCGGGATAGTCCTTCCACAGCAGGATGCGGCGAAGGTCGGGATGCCCGGCGAAGCGGATGCCGAACATGTCGTACACCTCGCGCTCCATCCACTCGGCGCCTGGCCAGATGTCGCACACCGAATCGATCTCGAGCGCCGGATCCACGGCGATGCCCGAGGTGTCCATCGAGGGCTGCAGGTACGTCTTGAGCCGGATGCGCAGGTTGCGCGAGTGGCTCTGGATGTTGTGGACGACCGCGAAGCGCGCGGGCTGCGGGGCCGGGTAGTCGAGGTAGTCGACCCCCGCGAGGTCGGTGAGGAAGTTGCAGTCGCACTCGGGGTGATCGCGCAGGAAGCGCGCGATGGCCTTCACGTGCGATGCAGGCGTGATGATCGTGACCTGCCCGCGGAACTCCTGCGCCGACAGCGTGACGCCGGGGAAGTTCGCCTTGACGAGGGGGAGGAAGGGATGCGCCGGCGCGGGGGTGTCGGACATGAGGGTGATCGTAGGTGCGAGGCGGTCTCAGTGGCGGAAGTGGCGGCTGCCCGAGATCAGGCACGTGACGCCGGCCTTGTCGCATGCCGCGAAGGTGTCGCCGTCGCGCTTGGATCCGCCCGGATGCACGATGCAGCGGACCCCGGCGTCGATGAGCAGCTGCGGGCCGTCCGCGAACGGGAAGAACGCATCCGAGGCCGCCACCGGCACGGCGCCGCGCGTATCCGCCAGCCTGCCCTTGGCCTTCTCGACCGCGATCCTGCAGCTCGCGACCCTGTCCATCTGGCCGGCGCCGGCGCCCCAGAGCTGCCGGTTCGCCGCGATGCAGACCGCGTTGGACTTGAGGTGCTTCACGACCGCGAGCGCGAAGGCCGCATCGGCCCGCGTCGCGGCGGTGGGCTGCGGCCCCGCGGCGACGGTGAGATCCGCAGCACGCACGCTGAGCGTGTCGCGCTCCTGCGCGAGCATGCCGCCGGGCACGGACCGGTACGACATCGGGCGGCCGCCCGTGTGGCGCACGTCGCCGCATGCGAGGAGCCGCACGTTGCGCGAGCGCGCGGCGAGAAGCGCGACGGCATCATCGGAGAACCGCGGCGCCACGATCACCTCGAGAAAGCGCTTCTCGTCGGCGAGCGCAGCGGCGAGCGCCGCATCGACCGGGGAGGAGCACGCCACGATGCCGCCGTACGCGGCAAGCGGGTCGCCGGCGTAGGCGAGATCGAATGCGGCTGTCGCATCGGAGGCGATGGCGGCGCCGCAGGGGTTGGTGTGCTTGACCACCGCGCACGCGTGCGCGCCGTCAACCTGATCCGCAAGGTCCTGGACGACCTCGAGCGCCGCGGCCGCATCGAGGATGTTGTTGTAGGAGAGCGGCTTGCCGTGCAGGAGACGGGCGGACACGACGCTTGGCTCCGACGAGCGCGGGTCCCGGTACACCGCGGCGCGCTGGTGCGGGTTCTCGCCGTAGCGGAGGTCGCCCGCGGCGAACATGGTGAGGTTGAGCGCGTTCGGGAACTCCTGCGGCGAGCCCCGGTCGAACCACGCGGCGATCGCCGCGTCGTATGCCGCGGTGCGGGCGAAGGCCGACGCGGCGAGCGAGCGGCGCAGGGCGAGGGACGTGCACCCGCGGTGCTGGCGAAGGTCGTTCGCGACGGCGTCGTACTGCGAGGGCGAAGTGATCACGGCCACGTGCGAATGGTTCTTCGCCGCAGATCGGATCATGCTGGGACCGCCGATGTCGATCTGCTCGATCGCCTCGACGTCGCGCACGCCGCTGCGCGCGATCGTCGACTCGAACGGGTAGAGGTTGATGCACACGAGGTCGATCGGTTCGATGCCATGCGCCCGCATCGCCTCGACGTGCTCCTTGAGGTCGCGCCGGCCGAGCAGCCCGCCGTGCACCTTCGGGTGCAGCGTCTTGACGCGCCCGTCAAGGATCTCCGGGAATCCGGTGAGCGACTCGATCGGCACGACCGGGATGCCGGCCGCAGCCAGCGCCGCGGCGGTGCCTCCGGTCGAGACGAGCTCGACGCCGAGGTCCGCGAGGGCTCGCGCGAAGGGGACGAGGTCGCTCTTGTCGCTCAGGGAAAGCAGCGCGCGGCGCACCGGGACATGGTCCACCGGCTCGAGCAGGGGCGCGTGTGCGGTGGCCGAAGTCATGGGTTGCTCGACGCCGTGCGCACCGCGCTGGCCGGAGAGTGGCCCAGATCGAGCGGCTGCGTCTGCTGCACACGGCCATCCGCGGCCGCGAACAGGATGGCCAGGTCAGTCGTGCCGCTGACGCGCACGTCCACCACGCCTTCGAGTGTCGCGCTCGCGCGGATCGTTCCCGATGCCGGATCGAACAGCGTGTACGTCGACGTGGCGCCATCCCACGCGATCGCGCCCGAGCCGGTCAACGCGAGCGGCGTGCCGCGGATCGGCGCCCTCCAGCGCACCGTGCCGTCGAGCTTGCCGCCGCCATCGGCGGCCAGCGCGAGCATCGTGTCCCCGGACTCGCGGACGTAGACCGTATCGCCGAGGCAGGCGGCATCGCTGCCGAGCTTGCCGTCGCAGCGGTACTTCCAGGCCGCGCGCCCGCGGTTGATGTCGATGGCGTACACGTAGTTGTCCCGCGCGGTGCAGAAGACGCGCATGCCGTCGGTGGCGAGCGCGCCATCGACACCGCCGCCCGCCTTGAAGCGCCAGAGGGATGATGCTGTGGAGGGGTCGAGGAGCGCCACGATGCCGTCGGTGCTGCCCGCGGCCACGCCCGCGGGCGTGGGGATCGGCTGCGACTTGATCGATCCGCCGAGGGCATTCGACTTGAACGCATGGCCGACCACGTACTGCTGCCACGCGACCTGCCCAACTCGCGTGCCGTAGATCAGGTAGCTGCCCACCCGGACCGAGCCGGTGGATGGGTAGCGGGTCAGGTGCTGAGTGCCGATTCGAATGCCGTTCGCGCACTCGAGCGTGATCACATCAACGTCGTTGGTGACCAGGACCACATCGGTGCCGCGGGATTCGCCTCGCTCCACGCCCAGCACCGTGTCCTTGGGTCCGCCCACGACGTCGCGCCAGATGCGGTTGCCGGAGTCGGCCTTGAGCCGCGTGATCCCATTGCCCGAGTCAAGGGCGAACACCGAATCCCCCCCCGGCGCGAACACGCGCTTCAGCGAGGCGCCCGCCGGAAGGTCCACGAGGGTCTGCCAGCGGCTGCGCAACTTCAGGGCGTCGAGCCGCGTCGGACCGATGATGAACTGGCGGTCGAGCGCAGCCCGTGTGGCCTCGATGGAGCGGACATCAGCCTGCTCGGTGGCCTCTGTCGATCCGACTGGCGCTGACTGGAGTGAGGCCGATGCGGATGGGCCTTGGGGTCCTGCGGGTGCTGTCCCCGTCAGGGCGAGCGCTGCGGGCGCGGCGGCGATCAGTGAGCATGCGACGGCACGGAAATGGAGGTGGGTCATGCGCAGCGGCATCTTCGGGAATCCTCGCGCTGTGGGGTGGCTCGGGCGATGCGCCTGAGCGGGGCGACGAGTATAGAGCGATGGAGACCCCAAAAAGCAGGCTCGGCCGCGCCCTTTTCGGTTCGCGGCCGGCCTCCCTGTTTCCCTCGTGCACTCCTAACTACGGTGCTGCTTCAGTTGTGCGCTGTGTTCTCAGGAGTTTGAAACTGAGATCAGCGTCAGACCAAGCCCTTTTCCTCTTGCTCCGAATTGGCGTCTGGAAGTCCCTTTTCCAACCAGCTACCAAAGCTCGAAACAGCACTCACGAGAATGAGCCTTCGAATGTCCCTAACAGACGAGGGCTCGCACGTATCTTCGCATACCACGCCCCAAATGTTCCACCCTCGACCCGCAATTTCTCAAGTTTTTCCACGGGTTACGGGGGCTGCTGGCGGTCAAGGTCCGCGCCATCGGCCGTTCAGGATGGCAAGAGCCGTTCTTATTGGGCTTGCGGCGTGGGCGACGTTCCCAATCGGTCCTGGGGAAGCGTCGGCGAATCCTCAGGGCGCTCCAAACCGGCGCGCGCAGGCCAGCTGGTGGGAGCGAACCCAGGCCGCTCGCGCGACTCTTCCTGGATCGCGTCGGGTGTTCCGCAGCGATGGGACGCGCGCGCAGGTGAAGGCCGTTGCCGTTGAGATCGCTGCAGGCATGGACGACGCGATGGCGCTGCTCGGACCGCTGAGGCCGAGGTCGCAGGAGCCGCTGCATGGGCTCGTCTTCGTGATGCGGGACGACTTCCTCGACACGCTCCGAGTGCATTTCGCGGTCAACGGCCTGCCGCCCGCCCACGCGTTCGCCGCCCCGACAGGGCGCGGCATCGCCTGCGTGATCGAGGACCTGCCTCCGCAGGAGGTGGCGCGGGCACTCCGGGTTGCCGCGGTCGACGAGGTATGCGCTGTGGCGATGGGCGCGGAGCTGGCGCCCTGGTTTGTGGCAGGCGCAGGCGATGCGGTCGCGCGACGCACCGCGGTGCCGCTCCCGTCGCCCGCGCTGAGCGCGGGCCATGCCGCGGTCCATGCCGTTCGGGAGGCGTGCGCACGCGAGTCTGCGGAGTCTCTCGCGAGGTCGATCATGGGACGGTCCATGCGCGACTACATGAGGCAGGGCGGCGACGCGTCGGGCCTGCAGCATGAGATCGCTGCGTCGCTCGTTCGGTTCATCGGCGCGCTCGATGCGTCGGATGGCCGGATGCGCATCACTCGCCTTGCGCGAGCCCTCAACGACGGTGCCGAGCCTGCAACCGCGGCGGCTGACGCGATCGGCCTCTATCGCGATGGCGACTGGGCCGCCTTCGGCGAGGCGTGGCGGAAGTTCGTCGACAGCGAGCGCGCGGATCCGAGGCAGACCATCTTCGAGCGACTCGCATTCCTCGCCGAGGGTCTTCGGGCGCTGCGTGCCGATGGCGAGGAGCCCGAGGACTTTGCGGCGCTTGCGAGGAGCCTCGCGGATCGCCGGTTCTGCTGGCCACCCGTCGCGCGGCCCGGATGGTCCGTGGTCAGGGCCGAGGTGCCTGAGTCATTTGCGGTGCCCGGGGGCGCGTGGCCGCCTCGCGCTGCGCCGGAGGGCGCACGCACGCCGCCGGGACCGAGGTTCGTGCTCGAGCGTGCGCCGGGTGCGATCGCGAGCGTCGCCACCGAAGATCTCGAAGGCGGCGACATGAGGGTCGAGTGGCTTGCGACTCGTCCGGATCCCGAGGCACCCCTCGTGTGGAGGGTGATTCGCAAGGACGGCCCGCCGCAGCCGCCGCGCCGGCCGGAGGCGCCGCCTCCGTGAGAGTGGCGGCGATGCGCCTGCGCTCCGGACCGGCGCTGACCTCAGGTGCACGGCCTCGCGCCCGCCGAAACCGAACTCGCCCCGCTCTGCTACCGTGACTCTCATGAGTCAGGGAAGGCATGTTCCTCGTGCGGATGCGGATCCGGGCATGCGCCTGCGCAATGCGATGGAGCGCGGCACGGTGGTGGTGCCTGGCGCGTTCAACGCGCTCGTGGCGCGCGCAGTGGCCAAGGCGGGATTCGAGGCGTGCTACGTCTCAGGCGGCGCGACCGCGAATGTCGCGGGCTATCCCGACATAGGCCTGCTCACGATGACCGAGGTGTGCCGCACGATCCGCGAGATCTCCGATGCGAGCGGCCTGCCGGTGATCGCGGACGCCGACACCGGATACGGCGAGGTCGAGAGCGCAGTGCGCACTGTGGTCGAGTACGCACGCGCTGGCGCGGCCGCGCTGCATGTGGAGGACCAGGTGTTCCCCAAGCGCTGCGGCCATCTCGACGGCAAGGACCTTGTGCCGGCGAGCGCGATGGCCGACAAGGTGGCCGCGATGGCCGCGCACCGCCCGTCGCCCGAGTTCGTGATCATCGCGCGCACCGACGCGCGTCATGTGACGGGCATGGACGATGCAGTGGCGCGCGCGAACCTCTACCGCGAGGCCGGCGCCGACGTGATCTTCCCGGAGGGCCTGCACGACGAGGGCGAGTTCGCCGAGTTCGCGCGCCGCAGCCCAGGGCACCTGCTTGCGAACATGACCGAGTTCGGCAAGACGCGGCACATCACGTCTTTGAGGCTTGGCGAGCTCGGGTACCGCATCGTGATCTACCCGCTGTCGCTGATGCGTCTTGCGATGCGCGCGGTGGAGGAAGGCCTCGCGGACCTCAAGCGCACCGACTCGATGGAGTCGTCGCTGCCACGCATGCAGACTCGCGCGGAGCTCTACGAGCTGCTCGGCTACACGCCCGGTCAGCAGTGGGACTTCCCCGCAGGGCACTAGCGCCCGCCGACACGCCGCGCGTGCGTCGGCGGCAGCGCAGGGTGCGGGAGGAGACTCACTTCGCCGCTGCGAATCGCCTGAAGGTGTAAGGACCCTTCGTGGAGCCCCACACTTGCGCGCCGGCCGCGTCGTATCCGCGGTCCCATGTGACGAGCTCTCCGGACGACAGCGTGACGTCGCTCATCGTGTACGTGGCGCCCTGGTAGTCGGTGGCGCACTCTCCGCTGCGGGTGGCGCCGCTGAACGATCCACCTTTCTCGCGAGTGAGGTGCACCGTGCATCCCGTGCGCGGCACGAGCAGCTCAGGCTCGAGGTCATCGAGCGGCTTTGGCTGCGTCCATGCGCCGGCGTGCACAAGCGGATCGCCGGGCAGCTCGAAGATGCGGCTTTCCGTGGTGCCGTCGGGTGCGGTGACCATCTGGTAGACGCGCTGGCGGTAGGGGCGGTCTGCGGCTGACGCCATGGCCTGCTCGACGTACATCCACATGCCGTCGGTGCGGTCCGTCCACATCGGTCTGATGTGGATGACGATGTCACGGAACGAGGGGTCGGTCGCGGACTGCTCAGCGCTCGACCAGTCGCCGACGAGCCAGAGGGCGGCCTGCCGGGTGTCAGCTGATGGTGCGGCAGGCGCCGGGGCCTGAATGCCGCGTTCGGTGCCGCAGGCGAGCGCGAACAGGGCCGGAAGCGCGGCCGCAAGGGCTGCACGAAGCGTTCTGTGAAGCATTCGCGCATTGTCTGTCCGGGGTGCCGATCGCGCTACCATCGCGAATCCCACTGAATTCCCAAGGAGACCCGCCATGGCGACCGCATCTGCCCCCACACCATCTTCCTCCAAGCCCGTCGACACGCGCGGCCTTGCCGGCCAGACGGTGGGCGAGACCTCCGTGTGCGCGGTCAACCAGACGCAGCTGATCTACCGCGGCTACGAGATCGCGGACCTCGCCGCGAACGCGACCTTCGAGGAGGTTGCCTTCCTGCTGCTGATCGGCCACAAGCCGAGCGCGGCGGAGCTTGCGGCCTTCAAGGCTGAGGTTGCCGCGATGCGTCCGATCCCGGCGAGCGTGCGCGACGCGATCGTGCGCGTATGCAAGGAGTCCCCCAAGGCCCACCCGATGAGCATCCTGCGCACCGGCGTGTCGCTGCTCTCGCATCTTGATCCTGAGTGCGAGGACAACTCGCCCGCCGCCGAGCTGCGCAAGGCCAAGCGCCTGCTCGCCCAGATCCCGACCGTGATCGGCGTCTGCCAGCGCACGCTTGACGGACAGGCGCCTGTTGAGCCCGACGTGACCCTCTCGCACGCCGCCAACCTCATGTGGTGCATGAGCGGGAAGAAGCCAGACGAGCTCGCGGCGCGCATCATGGACGTGTCGCTGATCCTCTACGCGGAGCATGACTTCAACGCGAGCACCTTCTCGTGCCGAGTGATCGCAAGCACCGAGACTGACATGCACAGCGCGGTCTGCGGCGGCATCGGTGCGCTCAAGGGTCCGCTGCACGGCGGCGCGAACGAGCAGGCGATGGAGATGCTCAAGGACATCGACCGCGACTGCGCGGGCGGGAAGATGAGCGTCGAGGCCTGGATGACGCGCGCGTTCGCCGAGAAGCGCAAGCTGATGGGATTCGGGCACCGCGTCTACAAGAACGGCGACCACCGCGCGGGCATCCTGCGCCGCGAGGGCCTCAAGCTCGCCGAGAAGCTCGGGCCGAGCGCGAAGAAGTGGTTCGACCTTGGCGACGAGGTGCAGGCGATCATGCTGCGCGACAAGACCATCCACCCCAACGTGGACTTCCCGTGCGGCATGACCTACTTCATCATGGGCATCCCCGTGCCGCAGTACACGCCGATCTTCGTGGCGAGCCGCATCACCGGATGGTGCGCGCACATCATGGAGCAGCACGCGAACAACCGGATCATCCGGCCGCTCGCGGACTACACCGGCCCGACGGACCTTCACTGGAAGGGCTGAGCCCGAGCGGGCGAAGCCCCGCACCTTCGCCGTCGCCTCACCATTCGCCTGCGTAGGCGACTTCGTACGGTCCGGCATCGCGGATGGCGAGGTCGTGAAGGCGGCGGGAGACCTGGCGGGCGTGCAGTGCGTCGTGCGCCGCCCAGGATGCCAGCAGCATCCCCGCATGCAACGGGCCGAACTTTGGGTGCACGTACGCCCTCGTGAAGTCCGCGTACGGCCGCACCGAGTCAAGCCACGCGAGGTTCGCCGCGCGAGCCAGGGCGAACTCGGCGAGGGTCGCCTCAAGGTCCTGCTCGTTGTACCGGCGCCTCTCGGCGATCCCCTCCAGATCGAGCCGCGGCCACGCTGCCGGCGGATCGGAGAGCGTCAGCTCGATGCGCACACGGAAATCCTCTCGCTCCTCATCGAGGAGATGGCAGCATGTCTCGAGGATCGACCAGTGCCCAGGTGCGGGCTTCCACCGTGCGTCGGTGGCCGATGCGGTTGAGGCAAGCGCCTTGAGCGCGACAGGGAAGCGGGCAAGCCGGTCGCGCAACGAGTGCGCATCGAACGGAGCGCTCATGACGGTCTCTCGCATGCGGCCATGATCGCGTTGAGGTCGCCCTGCAGCGCCTTCGTGATGGCGCCCCGCATCAGCGGTGCCATGAGTGTGCCCATGATCTTGGCCATAAGCGTGAGCGGTGTGGCACTGAAGTGGAATGAGAGCGTGCTGCCTTCAGCGGGGGGCTCGACGCGCAGCGTGCAGCGGTAGTCGCTGCCATGGCTTTGCGCGTGCGCGTGCTCGATGTCGGTGATGCACTCCCACACGGCCTGCTGCGTAGCGGCGATGTCGACGGACACTGAGACGGAGGTCATGCGGGGCATGGTCCCGCGCGAGCAGTGGACTGTCGAGCGGGCGTATGCGCGCCGCTCTCGCACGAGCGCAGCGTGGGCGCCGCGGAGCCGTCGTGTCGGCGCGGTCTGCGCGAGGACTGCCGTGCTACCCTTCCCGCCCCATGTCCAGCGTCAAGACCATCGCCGTCATCGGAGCCGGGACCATGGGTTCCGGCATCGCACTCACCGCCGCGCAGTCGGGCATCGGCGCCATCCAGGTGGATGTGAGCCAGGCGCAGCTCGACAAGGCCAAGGCCGGCCACACGAGGGGCCTCGCCCGGCTCGTCGAGAAGGGCAAGATGCAGCAGGCCGATGCCGATGCCGCGCTCAAGCGCATCTGCTACGTGACCGACATGGCCGAGGCGAAGTCCGCCGACTGGGCGATCGAGGCTGCGAGCGAGAACCCGCAGCTCAAGGCGCAGCTCTTCACGAAGATGCGCGACGCGTTCCCAAAGGGTGCGGTGCTCGCCACGAACACGTCAAGCATCTCGATCACGCAGATCGCAGCGGCCGTGGGCGACGATGCGCACCGCGTGATCGGCATGCACTTCTTCAACCCCGTGCCTGTGATGAAGCTCGTGGAGGTGATCCGCGGCCTGGCCACCAGCGACGAGACGCTGCAGCGCACGATCGACCTCGCGAAGGCGATGGGCAAGACGCCGGTGCCGGCGAATGACCGGGCGGGCTTCGTGTCCAACCGCGTGCTGATGCCGATGATCAACGAGGCCTTCGAGGCGTGGATGCACGGCGTGGCGCAGCCCGAGCACATCGACGAGATCATGAAGCTCGGGTGCAACCACCCGATGGGTCCGCTGCGCCTAGCCGACTTCATCGGCCTCGACGTGTGTCACGACATCATGATGGTGCTCTACAGGGAGCTGGGGAACCCCAAGTACTTCCCGAACCCCAAGCTCCGCGAGCTGGTGACGGCGGGCCGCCTGGGCGACAAGGCCGGGCGCGGCGTGTACGACTACTCGTCGCCGAAGGCGGGCTGAGCGAGCGCGCCGGGCGGCGCGGATGCGGCGGCGCCCGCGAACTGGGACGGGTCCGTGGTCACCTCAACGACGGACCGTGCCCGCTTGGAGGAGGGGAGGGCGGAGCGCGTGGATACGCGGGAGGCAGCCGCCGCGGTGGCGTACGCCACTCGCTGGGCACGCGCGGGCGTGATTGCGCGCACGATGCCCAGCGCCTTCAGCGCGCGGATCTCCCAGTAGGTCACGTCGAGCTCCCACCATCGGTGCTGCACCGAGCACGCGGCCGGATCGGCGTGGTGGTTGTTGTGCCACCCCTCGCCCGCGGCGAGCAGCGCCACGAGCCAGTTGTTGCGGCTGTTCTCGCCGGTGTCGTCGTGGTTGCGGTAGCCGAAGAGGTGCGTCAGCGAGTTGACGCTCCAGGTGATGTGCCACACCAGCACGGTGCGCACGAGCACGCCCCACACGACCATGCTGGCGGCCATCATCCCGGCGTCTGCTGCCGGTCCCGTCAGCGCGCCGATCGCCCATCCAACGGCCGCGAAGATCGCGATCTGGAGCGCATACACCGCGAGCGGGCTCCAAGGCCTCTTCTCGAGGGACATGTACCAGCGGTCACGCAGCACATCGCGCGCAAAGCGGTCGTAGCTCGGCAGGCCGTGCAGGTCGCGGTTGACGAGCATCAGCCAACCCATGTGACCCCATGCGAAGGTCACGAGCGGGCTGTGCGGGTCATCCTCCTCGTCGCTGTGCGCATGGTGCATGCGGTGCGTGGCAACCCACCGCGCAGGCGTGTCCTCCATGCAGCAGAGGGCCATGAGCACGAGGGCGTGCTCGAACCAGCGGGGCACCTCGAAGCTCCGGTGCGCCAGCAGCCGGTGATAGCCCATCGTGATTGCCTGACCGAACAGGTGCACGCCGAGCAGGCAGGCGACGAGACCGGTCCACGAGAACAGGGCCGGCATGAATGCCAGCAGCGCGAGAAGGTGAATTGCGGCAATCGGCAGCGCGTAGCGCCAGAACAGCACGACCGGCTTCGTGGCGCGTGGGGCGGAGATGGATGCGTGGCGAGTGATGCGCGCGTCCTGGTGCGGAGACGGCTCCGCAGCTGCGTCCTTGCAACGAGCGCGCAGCCTAGTCCGGCAGAGGCCTTCTGAGGGCCTCGGGCTTGGATTTATTGACATTTCATGGTGTAGGCCGCGATTTCCCGACTAGACTGTTCGATTCGGTTCGTCGGCACGCGCGTGGCGCGAGCAACGCGCCATCACCAGCCCGGCCGCCCCAGGCGCCCGGCGGAGTCTCTTTCTCAATGTCGTTTGCCGACCTGTCTCTTTCTGCATCCTTGCTTCGCGCCCTCGCTGATGAGGGCTACACCACGCCGACGCCGATCCAGTCGAAGGCCATCCCGCACGCCGCAGCCGGCCGTGACCTGCTGGGCTGCGCCCAGACCGGCACCGGCAAGACCGCCGCGTTTGCCCTGCCCGTGCTGCACCGTCTCGAGACCATGGGGGCGCCCTCGCGCAATCCGCGCGCACTGATCCTGTCCCCGACCCGCGAGCTCGCGACCCAGATCGCCGACAGCCTGCGCGCATACGGACGACACCTTCCGCTGCGCACCGAGGTCGTCTTCGGCGGCGTGAGCCAGTACCACCAGGAGCGCGCGCTGCGCCGCGGCTGCGACATCCTGGTCGCCACGCCGGGCCGCCTGATCGACCTGATGGAGCAGGGCGTGCTCACGCTGAAGGATGTGCGCATCCTGGTGCTCGACGAGGCCGACCGGATGCTGGACATGGGCTTCATCCAGCCCATTCGCCGCATCGCGAAGTCGGTGCCATCGACCCGCCAGACGCTGCTCTTCTCGGCGACGATGCCCAAGGAAGTGGCGCACCTCGCCGAGAGCCTGCTGCGCGATCCGGTGCGTGTGGCCGTGGCGCCTGTGGCATCTGCGGCGCCGAAGATCGAGCAGCGCATCATCCGCTGTGACCGTGAGGCCAAGCAGGGCACGCTGCATGCAGTGCTGCGCGACGCGTCCGTGACGCGCACGCTCGTCTTCACGCGCACGAAGCATGGCGCCGACAAGGTCGTGCGCAGGCTCGAGGGCGCGGGCATCGCCGCTGCCGCGATTCACGGCAACAAGGCCCAGAACCAGCGCATCCGCGCGCTTGAGGCGTTCCGCTCGGGCGCGGTGCGCGTGCTTGTGGCCACCGACGTGGCCTCGCGCGGCATCGACGTCGACGGCGTGACCCACGTGGTGAACTTCGATGTGCCTGTGGAGCCGGAGGCGTACGTGCATCGCATCGGACGGACGGGCCGCGCGGGCGCGACTGGCATCTCGATCACGCTCTGCGGCAAGGACGAGATCGGCCTGATGCGTGCGATCGAGAAGCTCATCGGCACCAGGCCCACCGAGATGACGGTCACTCCGGAGGCTGTGGGCGCCGATGCGCCCGCGAAGCGGTCTCCGCCGCATCCGGCGCACGCGAAGGGCCGCGGGGGCCGAGGTCCAGGCGCACGCCGCGAGCACGGTCACCGCGATGGCGGTCGCCGCGGCGCGCACGGCGATGGCTCGCGTCAGGGCAGTGGACACGGCGCTCGGGCTTCCGAGGGCGGCAGCGGCCACGGCGCTCGGGCATCCCACAGCCACGGCGGAAGCGGTCGTGGCGATCGAGCGCCTGCTGCGGGCGCCGCCACGGGCCAGCGTCGCTCGCTGTTCTCGTCGCACCGGTCGACTGGGCGCTGATCAAGGGCCATCGGCGCTGACGCGTCCCCGACGGGAGGCGCCTGGACGCAGCGGGAAGGGGCCCGCGTCCGAACTGCATCTGCGGGTCGGGCTGTGTCGATACCATCAGGAACCCGCGGTTTTCCCGCGGAGATCTTGCGCTAGAGGCATTCCAAGGGCATCCCATGAACTCCCCATCGACTCAATCGGCAGATCATTCGCGGAGCGACGCAACGGGCACGGTGACCACCACGGCCGGGCAGTCTGGCGCGACCTCGGCGGGGTCCCAGGTCCGCACCGGCAAGGTGGCGGCAGGCCGAACCGCGGGTGTCGACCCCGAGACCGTGACGCTGTCGGGGTATGTGGTCGACGAGCGCTACGGCCCTGATGCCGTGGGCACCACCGACCCTCACGACTCTTCGAAGCCGCATCCGAGGATCGGCGAGCCCGGCCAGTACCCCTTCACGCGCGGCGTGCACAGGACGATGTACCGCTCGCGCCTCTGGACGATGCGCCAGTTTGCGGGCTTCGGCAGCGCGGACGACACCAACCGCCGCTTCAAGTACCTGCTCGAGAACGCCAAGGGCACGAAGGCGAACACAGGGCTCTCGACTGCCTTCGACCTGCCGACGCTGATGGGCCGCGACTCCGATGACCCGCTGTCGGTGGGCGAGGTTGGCCGCTGCGGCGTGGCGATCTCGACGATCGACGACATGGCCCGCCTGTATGCGGACATCCCCATCGGCGAGGTCACCGTCAGCCAGACGATCAACGCGCCGGCCGCGATCATCTGGGCGATGTACATCGCGATGGCGGAGGAGCGCGGGATCCCGGTGGCGAGCCTCGGCGGCACGCTGCAGAACGACATCCTCAAGGAGTTCCACGCGCAGAACGAGTTCATCTACCCGCCTGAGCCTTCGGTGAAGCTCGTGGTGGACACGATCGAGTTCGCGGCGCAGCGCATGCCGAAGTGGAACTCGGTGTCGATCTCGGGCTACCACATCCGCGAGGCGGGCTCGACCGCGACGCAGGAGCTCGCCTTCACGCTGCGCGACGGCATGGAGTACGTCGAGGCGGGCAAGCGCCGCGGGCTCGATGTCGATGCGTTCGCGCCGCGCCTCTCGTTCTTCTTCAACAGCCACAACGAGTTCTTCGAGGAGATCTGCAAGCTCCGCGCCGCGCGCCGCATCTGGGCGACGGCGATGCGCGAGCGCTACGGCGCGAGGAGCGAGCGCTCGTGGCTGATGCGCACGCACGTGCAGACCGCAGGGTGCTCGCTCACCGAGCAGCAGCCGCTCAACAACATCGTGCGCGTGGCGTTCCAGGCGCTCGCGGGCGTGCTCGGGGGATGCCAGAGCCTGCACACCGACTCGATGGACGAGACGCTCTGGCTCCCGAC
>JBIIIL010000216.1:0-4356 GCA_044234825.1 Phycisphaerales bacterium | reverse complement strand
CCCATGACCACCGCAGCAGCCTCAGCGCCATCGGCCGTCACCCCCACACGCCGCCCCGAGTGGGCTGCGGTCCAGTCCCATGCGGACCGGCTCGCAGGCACGCACCTGCGCGAGCTCTTCAAGGCAGATTCGGGCCGCGGCCCGTCGCTCGCCTTCGAGGGCCCAGGCGGCATGCTCATGGACATCTCCAAGCAGCGCGTCGATGCGAAGGCGCTCGCGGGACTGGTCGCGCTCGCGCACGCCTGCGGCGTCGAGCAGCGCCGCGACGCGATGTTCGCCGGCGAGAAGATCAACTCGACGGAGGGGCGCGCGGTGCTGCACGTCGCGCTGCGCGCGCCCAAGGGGACGCGAATCATGGTGGACGGGCAGGATGTGGTCGGGCCAGTGCACGAGGTGCTCGACCGCATGGCGGGCTTCGCCGACTCCGTGCGGTCGGGCGCGTGGACCGGCCACACCGGCAAGCGCATCCGCAACGTCGTCAACATCGGCATCGGCGGCAGCGACCTCGGTCCGGCGATGGCGTACGACGCGCTGGCCGACTTCGCCGACCGCGGCATCCGCTGCCGTTTCGTGTCCAACGTCGACGCCAACGACTTCTTCGAGAAGACGCGCGACTGCGACCCGGCCGAGACGCTCTTCATCGTCGCGAGCAAGACCTTCACGACGCTTGAGACGATGACCAATGCGGCGACCGCGCGCGAGTGGCTGCTCAAGGGGCTTGGTGCCGGGAAGGACGCGGTCGCGAAGCACTTTGTCGCCGTGTCGACGGCCGCCAAGGAGGTTTCCGCGTTCGGCATCGACACCGCGAACATGTTCGGCTTCTGGGACTGGGTGGGCGGCCGCTACTCGATGGACTCGGCGATTGGCCTCAGCACGATGATCGCGGTGGGGCCTGCGCAGTTCCGGGAGCTGCTCGACGGGTTCCACGCGATGGACGAGCACTTCCGAACCACGCCGCTCGAGCGCAACCTGCCCGCGCTGATGGGGCTCGTGGGCGTGTGGAACCGAAACTTCCTGAAGTGCGCGACGCTCGCGGTGCTCCCCTACGACCAGCACCTCGACCGGTTCTCGTCGTACCTGCAGCAGCTCGAGATGGAGTCCAACGGCAAGCACGTGACGCTCTCGGGCGAGCGCGTGGCGTGGGAGACGTGCCCTGTGGTGTGGGGCCAGCCGGGCACCAACGGCCAGCATGCCTTCTACCAGATGATCCATCAGGGGACGTCGATCGTGCCCTGTGACTTCATCGCGTTCTGCCAGCCTGCGCATGATCTGGGGCAGCACCAGGACATGCTCATCGCCAATGTGCTCGCGCAGGCGGAGGCGCTCGCGTTCGGGCTCACGGCCGACGAGGTGCGTGCGCAGGGCGTGGCCGCGGGGCTCGTGCCGCACAAGCAATTCGACGGCAACCGCCCATCGACGACGGTGATGTGCGACCGGCTCACGCCGCGCATGCTCGGCCAGCTCATCGCGCTCTACGAGCACAAGGTCTTCACGCAGGGCTGCATCTGGGGCGTCAACAGCTTCGACCAGTGGGGCGTTGAGCTGGGCAAGGTGCTTGCCAAGCGCATCATCCCGGAGCTGTCGGGGCCAGCACCGAAGCCAGCGCACGACTCGAGCACGCAGCAGCTCATCAGCCGCTACCGAGCCAAGCGCGGCCGGTGACGGCGGGCTTCGCGGAGCCCGGCAGCCGGCGCGCCGCCTCGTGCACGCCGCGGGCGCGCACGAGGCCGCGCCGGCCATCCCTCGCGCGCCCCGCGCCGGCAGGAAGGCCCGCGTGCGCTAGGCCGCGCCGGCGAGACGTCGCGCACACTCGCCGATGACCTTGGCGGCGCGGGCGACGTCGTCCGCGGTCGTCTTGCGGCCCGTGGTCAGGCGGATCATGCCGTGAGCGACCTCCGGCGGGATCCCCATGGCGGCGATCACAGGCGACGGCTCGAGAGATCCGCTGCTGCATGCCGCGCCAGCTGAGGCGCAGATCCCGCGCTCGGACAGCAGCAGCAGCATCGCCTCCGACGCGAGCCGCGGGAATCCCACGCTGCATGTGTTCCAGAGCCGGTGGGCAGGCCTGAGCGGCACGCACTCCGGGTAGGCCTGGATCAGGTGCCTCTCGAGCTCATCGCGCACCGCCCGGCACGACTCGAGGCGCGAAGGGTCAGCCAGCCACGCTGCGGTCTCGCGCGCGGCCGCACCCATGCCCACGATGCCCGGCACGTTCTCCGTGCCGCCGCGGCGGCCGCGCTCCTGCGGACCGCCGATGATCTCCGCCGGCAAGTCGACGCCGCGCCGGACGACGAGCGCGCCGATGCCCTTCGGACCGTGGAACTTGTGAGCCGACAGGGTCATCAGGTCCGCGCCAAGCGCGCGGAAATCCGTCGGCATCTTCCCGACCCACTGGGTCGCATCAGTGTGAAAGCGCACGCCGGCGCCCTGGCAGAGCCGAGACGCAGCGGGCGCGTCAAGCAGCGCGCCCGTCTCGTTGTTGGCCCACATCAGCGAGACGAGCGCGATCTCGCCCGCGCGCTCCCGAAGCACCGCCTCGAGCGCCCCGAGGTCTGCCGCACCGTCCGCATGGGGAAGCCAGTGGACGTCGCAGAGCCCACGGGACTTGAGTTCGCTAACGCACTCGCGCACCGCGCTGTGCTCGAGCCTGGTCGTGACGACCAGCGGGCGCGGGCTGCGGCCACCCGCTCCCCAGGCATCGATCGATCCGCGGATCGCCTGGCTGCATGACTCAGTGCCGCCCGACGTGAACACCACTTCGCGCGGGGTGCACCCCACAAGGGATGCCACGGACTCGCGCGCAAGCTCGACCGCGTGCCTCGCGGCCATGCCCGCCTGGTGAATGCTCGAGGGATTGCCCCACCCAGCGCGCATGGCATCCACCATCGCATCGATGACTGCCGGCGACGGGGCCGTGGTCGCGTTGTGATCCAGGTCGATGATGCTCACGAGGCGCCTTTGGTCAGTATGCCACACATGGCTCGGATCGCGTCGCGGCGCCAGCGCGAGGCGGGAAAACGACAGGACCCCGGGGAGACCGGGGTCCTGTTCGTTCTGGTGATGACGAGCCTGGCTGCTCGCATCGCAGTGCGGATGAGAGGAATCGAACCTCCACGGGTTTTACCCCACAAGAACCTGAATCTTGCGCGTCTGCCAGTTCCGCCACATCCGCGCGGCCCGGAAGTGTAGCAGGCGGATCAGGGCCGCTGCCCGACCCGCCTGCCACACCGCTCTACGGGTGCTCCTCAGGGTGCTCTTCAGGGTGCTCTTGAGGTCCCCGCCCGCGTCCGGCGTCAGTCGTCCGAGGTCACGCTCGATCCCGAGCCCGAGGATGATGGCGACCGCTCGCCCCTCGCCGCCGCAGCACGGCGCTTCTCGACCACCTCTGCCCGCACTGCGGCCGAGATGTCCGAGTTCTCGCGCAGGAACTGCTTGGCGCTCTCGCGACCCTGGCCGAGCCGCGTCTCCCGGAAGCTGAACCAGGACCCCGATTTCTCCACCACGTTGTCGGTCACAGCGAGGTCGAGCAGGTCACCCGACACCGAGATGCCCTCATCGAACATGATGTCGAACTCGGTCTCGCGGAATGGAGGCGCGATCTTGTTCTTGACCACCTTGGCGCGCACACGGTTGCCCACATTGCGCTCGCCGTCCTTGATCGACCCGATCCGGCGGATGTCGATGCGCACCGAGGAATAGAACTTCAGTGCGCGTCCGCCCGTCGTCGTCTCGGGGCTGCCGAACATGACGCCGATCTTCTCGCGCAGCTGGTTGATGAAGATCACGATGCACTCGCTCTTGGCGATGGCGCCCGTGAGCTTCCTCAGCGCCTGGCTCATCAGGCGCGCCTGGAGGCCGACGTGGCTGTCCCCCATCTCGCCCTCGATCTCAGCCTTCGGGATGAGGGCCGCAACCGAGTCAACCACGATCACGTCGACGGCATTCGAGCGCACGAGCAGCTCGCAGATCTCAAGGGCCTGCTCGCCCGTGTCCGGCTGCGAGATCAGCATCTGCTCGAGGTCCACGCCAAGCCGCTTGGCCCACGACGGGTCGAGCGCATGCTCGGCATCGATGAACGCCGCCGTGCCGCCTGACTTCTGCGCATTGGCGATCACAGTGAGCGCAAGCGTCGTCTTGCCGCTGGACTCGGGGCCGAAGATCTCGACCACGCGGCCGCGTGGCAGCCCCCGCCCGCCGAGCGCCATGTCAAGGCTCAGCGCTCCCGTGGAGACCGAGGGGATCTCGGGGATCTTGTCCGAGTCGAGCTTCATGATCGAGCCCTTGCCGTAGGCCTTCTCGATCTGCCCGACGGCGGCATCGAGTGCGCGCAGCCGACCCTTGGCGTCAAGCCCCCCT
>JBIIIL010000215.1:0-4361 GCA_044234825.1 Phycisphaerales bacterium | reverse complement strand
CCTGCCCAGCGTCATGGTGCCGCCCCCGGATCGCCGTCCTCAACCACCATGCGGCGGAGCACCCAGACCACTCCCAGGAACATCGCAAGCCCGGGAAGCAGCCACAGCACGCCCACGAGGTGGTGGAACTCGCCCTGCGCGAAGTTGGCGTCGAAGAGGGACAGGACGCCAAGCGACGTGACTCGCAGGACGTTGACGGCGAGGGCCACCGGCACTGCGCAGATGACGAGCGCGATGCGCTGCCACGTGATCGACAGGTTGACGTACGCGAAGTACGTGCCGAGCGCGAGGAATGCGATCAGCATGCGCATCCCTGAGCATGCCTCGGCGACATTCAGCGGATGCGGAACGCCATCGCTCCAGACGGTGAGGGTGTTGCCCGTGCGGTCCACCTCGAGACCCATCACCACCAGCAGCAGGTAGGCCCCCGCGGCGGCGAGATCCTGCAGCTGGAAGGTCACCCTGTTGAGGAGCACCTCGGAGATGGTCTGGGAGAACGCCGCGAGATAGGCGATCGGGAACCAGAGCCAGCGCATCGCTGCGGTGCCCAGCAGGAGCAGCACCACGCCGAACAGCGCGGCGTAGACGCCTGCACCCATCAGGTTGTGATGGAAGAGCGGACGCGGCCCGAACACGCACAGCGAGTACCACCCGACTCCCAGGAGCATGGGCAGGAGTCCCCACCAGCACGGCCGAAATGAGGTGACCTTCAGTTCGGCGCGGCGAAGCCACACGAAGTACCCCACCACCGCAGGCACCACGAGGGTGTGACCCCAGTCGCTGGGCATGCTTATGGCGAACCGAAGCTGCTTCAGGAAGAAGTCGGCGAACACCCCCACAAAGACCGCGATCAGGGCAGAGCCCGCCACCCACGCCGCACGTGGCGACAGGCTCACCGCAGGCGCGATGGCCGACGGCGAGACCGATGCGTCAGGGGCAGGTCTGGCGAGGGTGGACACAGTTCTCCAATGAACACCATCGGTTACGCGCGGCCGGGACTGCAGTTCGGACCGACCCCCCGATGAATCATGCCCGCCTGAACTCCCCTGCAGGGGATCCAATGACAAATCGTCACTCGCCCGTGATATTGATCGGCGGGGCGCCGAAGACGTCGTTTCCGAAGTTCCGGTCGAGCAGGAAGCCGAAGCCGTAGGTCACACGGAAGCCGTTTCGGAACACCGCGAGTGGGGTGGCCCAGAAATTGGTTCCAATAATAATGTGATCGTCGCGCTTCAGATAAATGTCTGGCTCGGTTCGATTCCGGATCGCGGCAAGATTGACCCGGATCGTCGCCTCCCGATCGCCCGGAAGGCGACGGATCAGATCGACGCGTTCTGGGATGGCGATGGGACCCAGACCGCCAGCCGCGGCAATGAACCGGCTCAGCGTGGGCTTGCCGGCGTTCGGGAACTGGAGGGTGCCCGGTCGCGCCACCTCGCCGTCGATGTAGATCACGCCGATCGGCGGGAACTCGCAGTAGAGCGTGTCGCCAGGGCGGATGACGATGTTCTGGAGGGCATCGCCCCGATTCATGCGGTCGACATCGACTTCGATGATTCGCGTGCGACCCACCACGGCCTTCTGGATCTCGGCGAGGTCGCCGCCTGCGGCGACGCGAGCGGCGGGACCGGTCAGCGGAACTCCCGGGAACGCGGCGACCTGGCTCGGATCGCTCACCGCGCTGGGCATGTCGGGTGCCGCCCTGCTCTGACGGATCCGGACCCATTGCTGGGCATTCACGTCGAAGACGAATGAATCGCCCTCGTTGCTCAGCTCGGTTGTGGGCGCGCGGCGAATGCGCTGGGGCTGATCTACGACTGCGGCATCGGTCACGCGAACAGGCGCGAGCGTGTCCACATCCACCGGCGGTGGCGCGCCCTGCGGGACCGCCGGTCCCGCGACGGCCCCGGGCGATGCGAGTCCCGACGGAGGTGGCTCCGCAGGGGGAGCGGGCGGAAGTTCCGGAGGCGGGGGCGGAGGCTCGACCGGCGGAGTGCTCGGGGGGACCGGCGCAGGGGCGGGTGCAGGCGCCGGTGCGGGTGCGGGCTCAGGCGCGGGGGCGGGCGCTGGTGCGGGCGCGGGCGCTGGTGCGGGCTCAGGCGCTGGTGCGGGTGCGGGCTCAGGTGCGGGGGCGGGCGCCGGTGCGGGCTCAGGCGCTGGTGCGGGCGCCGGCGCGGGTGCGGGTGCGGGGACAGGAGCCGACACCGGGGCCGAGGGGGCTGGGGCTGGCGCCAGTTTCTGGATCAGGTCCTCGATGTCAGGTGGCGGACTCGGCGCCGCTGCCGCGGGGGCCACACCTGCGGAAGGCCGCGAACCAAGCCCAGCAGCACTCGGAGTTGCCGCTCCAGGAGCCGTTGCGGATGAGCCGGCGGGGGCGGCAGAACCCGATGGCGCATTCCCGTCCGAGGGCGCCTCCCCTGCATCAGCATCGTCGGAACGAACCGGGCGAAGCACGTAGATCTTCTCGCACGACACATCGATGCCGCCGGCAAGCGCCACAGCCTCACGGACGGTGAGATTGGGGCGATTGAGCGCGTAGAGACCGGGATTTCGCACCGATCCGTAGATGGTGAACTCGAAGCTCCGGCCCTCCTTGATCTCGGCCGAGACAACCGGCCGCCGGATGAACGGCTCGAGCTTGCGGCGGATCTCGTCCTCAAGCTCGTTGACCGTGAATCCGCCGGCCTGAACCTCACCGATCGTGGGGAGACGGATCTTGCCGCTCTGGTCGATCGTGCGGGTCGACACGTCGGTCTGACCCTGGCTGATGAGCTCGAAAATCTGCAGGATCACCACGTCGCCTGGCGACAGGCGGTACTGCAGGACCGTGGGCTCGAGGTCCGCAAGCTCGGGCCGACTGACGATGCCCAGAGGCTGCGGCGCGGGCTCGACCACGTCGATCCGGTCCAGGATCGGCATCGTGGTGGGGGTGTCGATGAAGTAGCCCGTCCGGCTCGGGTCAAAGAAGCTGTTGACGTCGCATCCGGCGCCGCAGGCAGCCAGGATGGCAATGGCCCACGCCCCCAGAAGGCTCACGCTGCCGCCCGCTGCACCCCGTCCGCGACTGGTCTCGGCTGTGGAGGTGATCATGGGAACACGACACCGTGGGTGCGGTGGGGCGGCGAGTGTACATCGGCACTTCAGGGCTTTTGGTTGAACAGGAGGCGTTCGAGCACCGCCATGCGGGCTGCGACGCCGTGGGTGACCTGTCGCAGGATGCGGCTGCGGATGGGGTCGTCGGCCACGTGGTCATCGATCTCCATGCCCCGGTTCATGGGACCCGGGTGCACCACGACCACCCGGGGCTCGAGCGCGCTGACCCGCGCGGGGGTGAGTCCGAACATCGCGCGGTAGTCCCCTGCGATGGCGCCCCCTGCGGCCCGCTCGAACTGGATGCGCAGCATCATCACCGCATCGATGCCGTCAAGCGCGCGGTCGAGGTCGTACATCACCTTCACCGATCCCGGCCCCGACGCGATCGACTCGAACGCGCGGGACACCAGCGGCGGCGGTCCGACCAGGCGCACTGCGGCGCCGAGGGCCACGAGCGCATGCGTCGTGCTGCGCGCCACGCGGCTGTTGGCGATGTCGCCGACGATCGCCACGGTGCGCCCCGCCATCGAGCCGTAGACCTCCATGAGCGTCGACACGTCAAGCAGCGCCTGCGTCGGGTGCTCGTGACGGCCATCGCCCGCGTTGATGACCGGCACGCTCACCGCATCGGCCACCATCTTCGCTCCGCCGGAGATGCCGCAGCGGACCACGATCGCAGCGACGCCCATCGCCTCGATGTTGCGCGCAGTGTCGACGAGCGTCTCGCCCTTGCTCTCGCTCGAGCCGCTCGCCGCGAGGTTGAAGACGCGGCCGCCGAGCCGGTAGACCGCTGTCTCGAAGGAGCAGCGCGTGCGCGTGGAGTCCTCGAAGAAGAGGTTTGCGACGACCTTGCCCTCCAGCGTGTCGCGGCGTGGCGCGGTGCCCTCGGCGACGGGGATGTTCAGGCGCGTGGCCTCAAGCAGCGCACGGAGCTCGGCGACCGGCAGTCCGGCGATCTGCAGGAAGTCGTTCACGGGGTCAGGAGGATAGCCGCGCGTGGGCCGCGGCCGCCGCTACTGCATGCGCGCCTTGGCGACTGGCTCGAGCAGCTCGAGCGCCTGCTGGATGCCGCGGAGCGGAATGCACTCCGCGCCTGCGCGCGCGACCGCATCGGCCTGCGCGGCCGGCACCGCGACCGCCGTGCAACCGCGGCGGAGCGCCTCGCAGACGCGCTGCTCGATGTTGCGCACGGGGCGAAGCTCGCCGCCGAGCCCAACCTCCGCCGACAGCGCAGTGCCTGGGCGCACTGCGCGGCCGAGGAACGCGCC
>JBIIIL010000256.1:0-3596 GCA_044234825.1 Phycisphaerales bacterium | reverse complement strand
AGAGGGCATGCTGTGGAGGGATTCCTGGCTCGACTGAGGCTGGGTGGCCGGATCGGGTCAATATTGACCCCATTCGCTCGCTTCGGACCGACGCAGGGCTACCCTGAACCGGGGACGGTGCCCCGGTTTGGCTGACTCCCCGAAGATGTGCGCGTCCACCCGTTCACGAACGTCGGGTCCGCTGTGCCTTGCGTCGCAAGCGCTCCTCGCTGGAGCGCTGCTGTCGGTCGCATGCCCGGCGCATGCCGGGTCGGTTGTGCGCATCAGCGAGATTCTCATCAACCCTCTTGGCAACGATCGGGGCCAGGAGTTCGTGGAGATCTCCGGGCCGCCAGCAGCGACCCTCTCTGGACTGTCGCTTGTCGTGATCGAGGGGGACGCCACCGCAACCTCGGGTACCCAGAAGGGGCGGATCGACAACGTGCTGTCCCTGGGTGCATACTCGATCGGCAGCGGTGGCCTTCTGCTGCTGCGCGACGGCAGCGGCATCATTGACTGCGATCCGGGAGTGGACGTGAGTGGACCGCTGTCCTCGACCCAGACTGTGCTCTTTCCGTCGTCGGCGACGATGTCCGGGTTCGGCAACGCCTCTGTGGGGCTCGAGAACAGCTCCTCCACGTTCCTGCTGGTGACGGGATTCACCGGTGCCGTGGGTCAGGACCTCGATACCGACAACGATGGGACGCTCGATGTGCTGCCGTGGTCCGGCGTCCTCGATGCGATGAGCGTGATCAACAGCAGCACCGGCCCCATCACGCAGGCGGTCGCGTACGCACCGCAGTTCGGAGGCACCACCTTCTCCGCGCTCATCGCAGGCTTTGACGTCCCCATGGTGGTGCGGCGCGACGACGGGTCTTGGATCACCGCACCGATCATCGGCAACAACCCGACCACGGGACCGCCCACAGTGCAGGACTCCGGTCCATACTTCTGGCAGCCCGGGATGGAGTATCCCGCAGTGGGTGGCGCGCAGTACGTGATGACCCCCGGCCAGCCCAATGGCCCGATTCCAAACGGCCAGTCGCCATGCGGTTCGCTGCGGGTTGTGGCGAGCGAGGGCATCAACTCGCTCTGGAGCACTTGGGGCTACCCGACATTCGATCTGACCGGAAGCCCGGTGCAGATCGATGCGCCTCCTGGGACTCCTGTGCGACAAGGGGTCGGTGCCGCGGTGCGAGCGTCGTTCACCGCTCCGGCATCATGCCGCTACCGGCTCGACCTCTGCCTGAGCGACATCAACGACACCGTCATGGTCGCGCTCGGCGCCTGTGACGATCCTGCGACCGCGTTCGCCCTCAACGATGAGGCGCCGCAGGCGTGCGGCACCGGCTCGAGCCGGTCGTCGCTGGACCTCGATCTGGCGGTCGGTCAGGTTGTGCAGCTGGCGCTTGGCACGTTCATGTACCGGACTGATCCGTTTCCTGTGGAGACGGGGTCCATTGTGCTCCGGATCAGGCGCGACTCTGACTCGGACGGCACTCTCGATGAGGATGATGGATGCCCGCTCGAGCCCGCCCTCGTCACGCCCCTCGCGTATCCCATCGACTCGGATCGCGATGGCTACGGTAGCTCGGTGAACGGCTCGGCCTGCGCCCTCGCTCCTCCCGCTGGATTCGCGGCAAATGATGATGACTGCAGCGACACGGATCCGCTGTCGTTCCCCGGCGCGGTGGAGTCATGCGATGGGGCCGACAACGACTGCGATGCATCGGTCGATGAGGGCGTGCAGGTGCCTGCCTATGCGGATCAGGATGGGGATGGCGCTGGCGATCCGGCGACCAGCATGTTGGCGTGCAGCCCGCCGGCGGGGTACGTCGGCAACGCGGACGATGGCTGTCCGCTCGAGCCGGCGCTCACCGAGCGGGTCGGGTTCTTCGTGGATGCAGACCGGGATGGTGTCGGCACGGCCCGCGTGCTCCTGTGTGCAGTCGCGGCACCCGAGGGATACGCGCAGCAGGGCGGCGACTGCGATGACGGGTCATCGCAGATCCGGCCCGGAATGGACGAGTACTGCGCGACTCGCGGAGTCGACAATGACTGCGACGGTGACCTCTACGACGTGTCCGTGCCCGACACGTTCTTCCCTGACGCGGACGGCGACGGATACGGGTCCGGCGGCCCTGTGCAAGGCTGCCCCATGCCCGACGGCTATGCGCGGTCGGGCACCGACTGCAATGACGCCAGTGCCGCGATCCGGCCGGGCGCTCCCGAGTCATGCGACGATGTGGGAACCGACAACGACTGTGACGGCAGCGTCGACGAGCTGACGCATCCGAGGATCTACTTCAGCGATGCCGATGGCGATGGTGCGGGCGATCCGGCCAGCCAGGCGGCAGGGTGCGAGTCGCCGGCGGGCTTCGTGAGCAATGCCGACGACGACTGCCCGGCTGATCCCGCATTCATCGACGCTGTGCTGCACTTTCCGGATGCCGACGGTGACGGGTACGGCTCGACGGTCGGTGTCGGGCACTGCGTGGCGCAGCCGCCCCCGGGATTCCTGCGCGACTCTTCAGACTGCAACGACTCGCGCGCCGACGCCTATCCGGGCGCCATCGAGCTGTGCGCCAACTGGCCGGGTGACAACGACTGTGACGGCGATGCGTATGACGCGCAGGACCCGCTGACGTTCTTCCTTGACGCCGACGGTGACGGCCGCGGTGACAGTGCCGTGACCACCCAGTCCTGCCAGGCGCCACCTGGCTACGTGGCGACCGGCGGTGATGGGTGTCCGCTCAATCCATTTGCGCAAGCTCCGGTGCCCTGGTATCGCGACCAGGACAGCGATCTCTTCGGCAATCCATCTGTCTTCATCGTGAGCTGCATCCAGCCTGCTGGGCACATCCCCCGGAGCATGGACTGCGACGACACGCGCGCCTCCGTGAATCCCCTCGGGCAGGAACTGTGCGATCTCCTCAACCTAGACGAGGATTGCGATGGCTACGCGGACAATGCTGATCCATCTGCCACCGGACGCGCCGCGTGGTACGTGGACTCCGATAGTGACGGGTACGGCGCCGGTGGAGCGGCGATGGCGTGTGACGCACCATCCGCATCCCATGTGGCGACTGCGGGAGACTGCGACGACACGTCGCCAGCCGTGCGGCCGGGTGCTGCGGAACTCTGCGCGACGGCAGGAACCGACAATGACTGCGACGGCAACTCGACGGAGACCGATGCGAACGCATCGGACCGCGCGACGTGGTACGGCGACTCCGATGGCGATGCCGCGGGAGATCCTGCAGCCGTGGTGCTCGCCTGCGCGCAGCCTGACGGATACGTGGCCGCAGCAGGAGATGCGTGTCCCCAGGAGGGTGCGCTCTTGGAGCGACTCCCGTTCTTCATCGATGGTGACGGTGACGGCTTCGGCAACAGCACGACAGTACTGCTGTGCATGACGTCAGCTCCTCCCGGTCATGCAGCCCAATCTGGCGACTGCAACGATGACGCCGACGCTGATGGTGACGAGTCGTACCCCGGCGCTGCGGAGCTGTGCGCCACTGCCGGCACCGACAACGACTGCGACGGTGATGCGGCTGAGACCGATGCGAACGCATCGGACCGCACGACCTGGTACGGCGACTCCGATGGCGACGGTG
>JBIIIL010000214.1:0-4483 GCA_044234825.1 Phycisphaerales bacterium | reverse complement strand
ATATTCAGCCCGGTACTCGTCGATCGAGTCCGCGTCGACCACGCACCGCAGCAGCTCGACCATGTCGTACTGGGACCCGGGCTCGTTGCGGAATACGGCGTGCACATCCCCCGCCGCGCGCGAGGGCTCACGCGACTCGCAGGGCGGCACTGCCGCCAGCGGCGCGCTCGCGTTGGCCTGCATGAGGCGGCGCAGCCGCTCGATGCACGCTGGGTCGTCCTTCTCCCTGAAGTCGATCGTGCCGGAGATCTGCGCGTGCATCTGCGCGCCGCCGAGCTCCTCGCTCGACACTTCCTGGCCGATCGCAGCCTTCACGAGCGCAGGGCCGGCGAGGTACAGGCCGCTGCCCTCGGTCATGAGGAGCGTGTCGCACAGCACGGGCAGGTAGCCGCCGCCGGCCACGCAGTTGCCCATGATCGCGGCGTACTGCGGGATGCCCTCCGCCGAGATCACCGCGTTGTTGCGGAAGATGCGGCCGAAGTCGTCAGTGTCGGGGAACACGTCCTCCTGCAGCGGCAGGAACACGCCGGCGCTGTCCACGAGGTAGATCAGCGGAAGCCGCGCTCGCCGCGCGATCTCCTGTGCGCGGATGATCTTCTTGCACGTCATCGGGAAGAACGCGCCCGCCTTCACGGTGGCGTCGTTGGCGATGATCATGCACAGCCTGCCCTGCACCTGCCCGATGCCCGTCACGACGCCAGCGGCCGGCGCGCCGCCGTACTCGCGGTACATGTTCCAGGCGTACATCAGTCCGGTCTCGAGAAGCTGCGACCCCGGATCAAGCAGTCGCTCGATGCGCTCGCGGGCTGTGAGCCGACCGTGTCGATGCTGCCGCTCTGCACCCGACGGCCCGCCCCCTTGCTCGATGCGAGCCGCCAACGCCCGATATTCATCAGCTGCTGCCTTCAGACCCACGGGACGGGCCGCTGTGGCGGCTGCAGCAGCGGAGGACGATCCGGAGTTGGGCGGCGAGCTCATAGCCGGGGCAGGATAGGGTGGCACTCGCACAGGAGCGAGGCAGTTGACCGTCCCGCCCACGACCCGTACATTGGTCGATTCACCACTGAAGCACCGAAGGGCGACCGGGAAGGGTCGTCCGGACAAGCACATACCACTCATGATCTCAGCCACAGTCAAGTCCAGCGTCATCTCGAGCCACCGCAGGCACCCGACCGATTCGGGCAGCCCTGAGGTGCAGATCGGCGTGCTCACCGAGCGCATCAACTCCCTGCAGGGTCACTTCAAGGCCCATGCCAAGGATCACGCGGGCCGTCGCGGCCTGCTGCTGATGGTCGGCCGCCGCAATCGGCTGCTCCGCTACCTCGCAGAGCACCACCGCGAGCGCTACAACGACATCGTCAAGAAGCTCGGCCTGCGCAAGTAGGCCGCTCTCGGCCCGCCCCGGGCGGGCAGTCGGCACGTTGCCGTCGTTCGCGGGGTTGCGCGCAGGCGCCTCCATCCATCGACCGCACCGTGCCCTCTGCCTCCGACGGGGACGGGCCTTTCATTCCCAGAAGCCTCTCCACGAGGCACGCCAAGAAAGGCAACAACTCACATGTCCCAGAAGATCCACACCTTCGTCGAAGGCACCATCGGGGGTCGCACGCTGCGCCTCGAGACCGGCAAGGTCGCCAAGCTCGCCAGCGGCGCCGTCATGGCGACCTACGGCGAGACCGTCGTGCTTGCCACCGCCGTGCGCGCCAACCCGCGCGCGGGCATCGACTTCTTCCCCCTGACCTGCGACTACCGCGAGAAGGCGCCCGCGGGCGGCAAGTTCCCCGGCGGCTTCCGCAAGAAGGAAGGTCCGCCGAGCGAGAAGGAGATCCTCACGATGCGCATGATGGATCGCCCGATCCGTCCGCTCTTCCCTGAGGGCTTCATCGACGAGATCCAGCTCCAGGCGCTCGTGCTCTCGCATGACGGGCAGAACGACTCCGACGTGCTCGCCTGCACCGCGGCCAGCGCGGCGCTGAGCCTGACCGACGCGCCCTTCCAGGGCCCGATCGCGACCGTGCGCGTCGCGCGCATCTACATCGACGACCAGCCGACCTTCGCGATCAACCCGACGCAGGCGCAGCTGGAGTTCAGCGACCTTGACCTGGTGCTCTCCGGCCATGCCGACGGCATCAACATGATCGAGGTCGGCGCCGCGGAGATCTCCGAGGCCGACATGGTCGAGGCGATCCGCTTCGGCTACGAGCAGGGCATCAGGCCGATCCTCGCGCTCATCGGCGAGCTGCGCGCCAAGAGCAACGCGCCTGCACCGAAGATGGGTGACCCGGTCGTGCCCTCGGCCGACGTGATGGCGCTCGTGAAGGAGAAGGCCTACGACCAGCTCCTGAAGGCGCGCCAGATCCACGGCAAGCAGGCGCGCAACGACGAGGTCGACCGCGTCAAGAAGTGGTGCCTCGAGTCGTTCTTCGCGATCCCCGCAGGCCTCTCCTACACCGACCACGTCGCCGCCGAGCGCCGCGCGCGCGAGGCGAAGGAGGCCCTGCGCATCCTCGAGAAGAAGATCACGCACTACCTGGTGGCGGAGAAGCACACGCGCGCCGACGGCCGCGGGCTCACGCAGATCCGCGCGCTCGACATGTCGGTGGGCCTGCTCCCGCGCGTCCACGGCAGCGCGTTCTTCCAGCGCGGCGAGACGCAGTCGATCGTGACCTGCACGCTCGGCACGATGAAGGACGAGCAGATCGTCGACGGCCTTCTCCCCGAGTACGCCAAGAAGTTCTACCTGCACTACTACTTCCCCCCCTTCTGCACCGGCGAGGCCGGCCGCATCACGGGTCCGGGACGCCGCGAGATCGGCCACGGCGCGCTCGCCGAGCGCTCGCTCATGGCGATCCTGCCTTCGCCTGAGGACTTCCCCTACACCGTGCGCCTGACCAGCGAGATCACCGAGAGCAACGGCTCTTCGAGCATGGCCAGCGTGTGCGGCGGCTGCCTCGCGCTGATGGACGCGGGCGTGCCGATCAAGGCGACGTGCGCGGGCATCTCCGTGGGCCGCTTCACCAGCGCTGACGGCCGCGTCACCCACGTGACGGACATCATCGGCGAGGAGGACTTCTTCGGCGAGATGGACTTCAAGGTCTCCGGCACCCGCGAGGGCATCACCGGCATCCAGCTCGACCTCAAGGCCCGCGGCCTGTCCGTCGAGGAGATCACGACGATCTTCGCGCAGGCGCGCGAGGGACGCCTCTTCCTCATCGACCAGATGGAGAAGGTGCTCGCCCAGCCGCGTCCGGACATCGCGCCGCACGCGCCGCGCATCACGATCGTCAAGATCGACCCGGACAAGATCGGCAAGCTGATCGGTCCTGGCGGCAAGACGATCCGCGGCATCCAGGAGCGCACTGGTGCGCAGGTGGATGTCGAGGAGGACGGCACCGTGTTCATCGCCTGCGCGAACGCCGAGGCGAGCGCAAAGGCGAGGGCCGAGGTCGAGGCGCTTGGCGCCGAGATCAAGGTCGGCTCGATCTACGAGGGCCGCATCGTGTCGATCAAGGAGTTCGGCGCGTTCGTCGAGCTCGCGCCCGGCACGGACGGCATGTGCCACATCTCCGAGCTCGCGCACGGCTTCGTCAAGACGGTCACCGACGTCGTGAAGGTCGGCGACTCGATCAAGGTGAAGGTCATCAATGTGGACGACACCGGCCGCATCAAGCTCAGCCGCAAGGCGCTGATGGATCCGCCAGAGGGCGTGACTGTGGGCGCCGAGGGCGGCAGCGACGGCGGCCATGGCGGAGGTCATGGCGGCGGCGGTCGTCGGCACGGCGGCGGCGGCGGTGGCGGCGGTGGACGCCGGCACGGCGGCGGTGGCGGCGGACGCGACCGTGGAGGACGCCGGGACGACTGATAAGGACGAGGTCCGGGTTGACCCGGGTGTGCAATCGAGGATTATGCGTCATCCAATGAACACCTCGCTTGCACATCCGGGGAACCCGGCACACAATCCGCCTATGGCGCGCGGTGAGCCGACAGGCGCTTGGAACGAAACGCTCGCGGATGGAGACTCCTGAATGGCCCCGCAATCGCAGTCGCTGGACAAGGTCGAGGGTGTGGTGAAGTGGTTCGATGCCCGCAAGGGCTACGGCTTCATCGTCGGTCCCGAGGGACAGGACATCTTCGTGCACTTCTCGGTGATTGAGCAGGACCAGGGCTTCCGGACACTGCGCGATGGCGAGAAGGTCGTCTACAGCGCGCAAGTCGGCGCGAAGGGCTGGTCCGCGACGTACGCCCGCAGCCTCGTGCGCGCTGCGGCGCCGTCGGCGTGACGCCAATCTCGCCTGCCCTGGCCGTGATCATGTTCGCCGAGTCCCCGCTTGGGTGGGTGGCTGTGGCGTTCGTCCTTGGTGCAGCGATCGCCGTCACGCTCACGCTGACGGTGTCGCGCAAGCGCGAGCTCCGGGCCCGTGTCGAGGAGCGCGCGTCGATCGAGGCCACACGGCGTGGCGAGATGGTCGACATGGCCAACGGCCTT
>JBIIIL010000213.1:0-4539 GCA_044234825.1 Phycisphaerales bacterium | reverse complement strand
CGCGCTCGACAACGCCGCTGCCGCCCGTGCCATCGCCGATGACCACGATGTAGACGTCAAGCGCCGCGCCGGGCACGCCGGCCACCTCGACGAACTCGCGGGTGTCTGTAGCCGTCATGTCGATCCGGATCTCGTTGAACGACGCAGCGCCACGGTCGCAGCTCGATGTGCCTGCCGCGCACTGGACGGCCGCCACCGAGACGCACTCGGCATCCCACGCCACGGCGCAGCAGGTGGCGTCAAGCGCGCAGACCGTCACGCAGCACGTCTGATTGTTGCAGAACGGCGTGCTTCTGGCCTCGTCGCAGGGTCCGGTCACCGCATCGCCGCACTCGATCGGCGGACCAGCCGTGCACAGCCTGTTGGCTGCGCCCGGGGTGTCGCCACCCACCGAGATGTCGAAGGCCCCAAGGGTCCAGGTGCCGGCAGGCTCGCAGCGGTAGGCGTGAGCCACCGTGAAGTTCCCATCCGGCCCGATGTATGAGTCGCTGAAGAAGCAGGTCTGGTCAGGGCCCCGGAGCGCCACGGCATCCTCGACCGAGGTCCATGGCGTGGTCGCGAGGACACAACTCGTGCCGGTGTGCAGGTCCTGGTCGATCGCGCCCGTGAAGCCGCGCACGAGCATGTGCGTGACGTTGTCGCTGTTCTCGAAATTGAGCGCGTTGGGAAGGGTCACGAGGTCTGGCGTGGCCAAGGTGAATGTCGGCTCGCCGACGAGGAAGTACCCGTCAGCGGGAATCACGAGGCCGTCGAGCGCCACGACGGTCTCGATCACGCCGACGTCATTGACGTCCGCGGAGTCGCCGAGCACGATGTAGGTGTAGCCGTTGAGCGACGTGCCGGGAGGCCCCTGAAGCTCGAAGTACTCGTTGTCGTCGGCGTTTGCCATGTCCGTGCGGATCTCGCTGATGCGCACCACGCTGCCGCCACCCGTGCTGCACGTCGGGTTGTCCGCGCCTGGCGTGTCGCCCGCCACGCTCAGATCTGCCGCACCGACCTGCCACGCGCCGGTATTCGAGCACCGTCGAGCGTAGGAGGGCGACGTCGCCCCGTCCGGTCCGACGCGCGTGGCCGAGTAGACGAAGTCGCTCGAGATTCCGTCGGGGGTGGCCGTCGACACGAGGGCGACAGAGTCGACAATCCCGGTCCACGGAGTGACATCAAGCGTGCCGTCGAGGTTGAAGTCGAGCGACTGCCCGATGTTGCCCGAGAATCCGCTCACGATCAGGAAGGTGACGTTGTCGGGGTCCTCGAAATTGAGGGGAGTCACGCGGTCCGCAAGCGCAAGCGTGAATGTCGACTCGGCGATCACGTAGTAGCCGCTCGCGCCGACGGCGCCCGACAGCGCCACGGCCTCCTCGATCACGCCGTTCTGCGCCGGGGGCGTCTGCCCCTCGGCATCGCCGATGACCACGAGCGTGAGCCCAGCGAGGGAGGTTCCCGGCGCGGCCTTCAGCTCGACATACTCCTGCGAGTCCAGGCCCGGCTGACCAACGCGGATCTCGCTGAACACCACTTGGGCGGAAGCGATGGCAGGAAGGGCGAAGGAGGCGATCGCGGCGAAGAGCGGTCGGGACGTCATCGTTTCTCCAGAGCAGGGACCTTGGTGTTGCCGCGTCCAACGGGACCACGGGTGGCAGTGCCACGCCATCACAGTACCGCCGAAGCGGGCTGGATCCAAACGCCGACAGTCCGGAAAGCACCGGACTCGCGCAATCCTGACGTTACTTCGTCGGTTCCTCAGCCGCGCCTGCGGGGGTCGGCGCGGGTGCTGGCGCCGACGGCGCAGCCGACGCGGACACCCCAGCCGTACCCGACGCCACCAGGAATGGCATCAGGTAGATCTCGACACGGCGGTTCTGGGCGGCACCGTTGGATCCGTTGGGTACCACTGGACGGAACTCGCCGTAGCCCGCGATGAGGAAACGGGTCGCGGGCACGCCATCCTTCACGAGCTGGTCACGGACGCTGATGGCACGGTGGGCCGACAGGTGCATGTTGGTGGGATGCTGCGCCGCCGAACGCCGGATCGGGGTGTTGTCGGTGTGACCGACGACCACCACCTCGAAGCCCGCGGCCTGGGAGCCGGTCAGGATCGGCGCCAGCGTCTTCAGCGCTGCGAGCGCGCCAGACTTGAGCTGCACGGAGCCCGGGTCGAAGGTGAAGTCCGACATGAAGCGAATCATGCCGCGTCGGGGATCGAACTGAAGCACGTCGGGGTACTGCGCAGCCAGGTCAGCGAGCGCCTTGTTCACATCCGACGGGAGCGGGCCGCCCACATCGAGCTTGCCGATCTGCGCAAGGAGCGCCTCGTAGTCGGCGAGCAGCTTGTCGACGTCGACATTCTGCCCCTTGCGGAGTGCCTCGAGGCTGTCAAGGTCCGCGGCAGCCTGCGCGAGCTGCGAGCGGAGGCGGGCCTCGTTGGCGCGAGCTGTCTCGAGCTCGCCCTGCGTGCGGATCAGCTGCTGCTGCTCGGAGCGGTACGCGAGCTCAAGGTCGTTGTACTTCTCCTGCGGGACGCACGCGGAAAGCGCGAGCGCCGACGCTGCAAGCGCGCCAATGCGCATGGGACCGGGAAGGGTGAACGCGAGTTGTGGACGTGTCTTCATGTGTCGGCCTCTCCTTGGCCAAGGCGATTCATTCGCCAGATGGTGCGGGAAGTATAACGCCGCAAGGGGTGTTGGGGGCGTCGTGGCGCTCCAGCCGCACCACGGCTGCCGGCGCGCTGGGCGCCTAGCATCCTCTCGATGACGGATCCGGCATCCATGGAGAGCGAGGCGATCGCCAAGGCTCTGGCCTCGCGCGGTCCGTACCCCATCGAGGCGTACCAGTTCATTCGTGAGGGGCTCGAGTACTCGATCGGCCGTGTCCTGGCGGGAACCCGGGATGCGCCTGGCACGGGCTCGCCCGAAGGCAACCATGTCACTGGGCAGCAGCTGTGCATGGGCCTGCTCGATTTCGCCATTTCCCGCTACGGCATGCTGGCTCCAGCCGTCCTCGAGCGCTGGAGGATCCACCGGACCGATGACTTCGGGCGCATGGTGTTTGCGATGATTGACGTCGGAATCATGGCGAAGACTCCATCTGACTCGATTGAGGACTTCCGATCCGTGTACGACTTCGGGGAGGTCTTCTCGGCGGACTCGATTCGGCGCAGGCTCGCGGCCGCTGGCGCTCCTGCGGCCAAGCGCGATCACCCGTCTCCGATATCGTGAGCGCCATGGGTGACTCGGACAGGCAGGAGGGCGTGAGGGGACGGGAGCTGACCCGGATTCACCTGTGGCAGATCCAGTGGGTGCGGGACGTGCTCGTCGTGGCCTCCGTGGTGGGCGTCCTGTGGCTGGGCTACGCGCTCCGGTTCGTGACCGTGCCGCTCCTGGTCGCGTTGGGGCTTGCCTATCTCGTTGAGCCGCTCGTCCAGTTCCTCTGCAGGCGCACGCGCATGACCAGGCCGGCTGCGGTGGGGGGCATTCTTGCGACCTTCGGGGTTGGACTGGTGGTCATCCTGCTTGTCACGGTGCCCGTCCTGGTGTCGCAGACCACATCGCTGGTGCAGAACGTGCGCGCGGGAAAGTTCGATGGCATGCTCGAGAAGGTCGAGCGCGCGCTGCCTGAGGCCTACCAGGGCGATGTCGCACGCATCCGCGAGGCGCTCGTCGGAGCACGCAGGCCAGGTGCGCCTTCGGATGTCGAGAGCGCGGAGCCGGCGCAGCAGCCAGCCTCCACGATGCCGGAAGCTGCGGCACCTGCGCCGCGTCCGGATACCCCTGCGGTAGTGGTGCGGTCGGATGTCCCTTTGCTCGAGAGCGTGCTGGGACCGACTGCGACCTCCGCGATCGCGAGGATCGCTGACATCACGGCACTGGCCTTTGCCGCATTCCTCGTTCCGTTCTACTTCTGGTTCTTCAGCATCGGATTCCCGGACACCATCTCCTTCCTGCACAGCCTCGTGCCGCAGGCGCACCGGCCCCGCGTCGAGGAGCTTGCGAAGGACATGGACCGGGCGGTGTCGGCCTTTGTGCGAGGACGCATCGTGATCGCGGGCATCATGGGCGTGCTCCTCGCCGTCGGCTGGAAGGTCGGTGGAGTGCCCTACGCGTTCACGCTTGGGTTCCTGGGCGGCCTGCTCTCGATCGTGCCGTACCTCGGTGCGCTCGCGGCCGTTCCCGCGGTGGCGCTGCTGAGCGTGGACCAGCTCTCGCTTCCCGAGGCTGAGCGCATGGCGTGGTACTGGATGATCGGCGGCCCGGTGCTCGTGTTCGTGATCGTGCAGTCGATCGAGGGCTACCTGCTGACGCCGGTCATTGCGGGTCGTGCGACAAACCTGGGCCCCGTATCCGTGTTCGTTGCGGTGCTCGCGGGCGCGAGCCTCGCTGGCGTCTACGGCATGCTGCTCGCGATTCCGGCCGCGGCCTGCATCAAGATCCTCGCGAGCGAGATGCTGATGCCTGCGCTGCGGGAGTGGGCCGCAGGCCGCGCCAGCGACCCGCTGCCCATAGACCGCGACTAGCGCTGGCGACCCGCCTCTATGCGGGCGCA
>JBIIIL010000212.1:0-4570 GCA_044234825.1 Phycisphaerales bacterium | reverse complement strand
CAGCCGCGCGGACGCTCTCGCCCGAGGAGTTCACCCGCGAGTTCCCCATCGGCATCGGCAGCGTCCGGAGCACCCTGATTCACCTTCTCGGCGCCGAACGCATCTGGATCGCCGTGATCGAGGAAACCGATCCGGCCGTCACCATGCCGGATGCGAAGGAGCTCCCGACGCTCGACGCGATCGAGCGCGCCTGGCCCGCCGTCAGGGCACGCTGGGACGCCTACCTGAACCGGCTCGACGAGCGCGAACTGTCACGCGTCGTCGCCCGAGTCCGTGACGGGAAGACCTACAGCCAGCGGGTGGCGGATGCCCTGATGCAGGTGCCCACCCACGCGCTGTACCACAACGCGCAGCTGTCCTTCATGTTCAGGTCGATGGGGAAGCAGCTCCCCGACTCGAGCTGGATCCTCTGGGCTCGCGAACGGCTCACTGGGGCGCAGCCGACGTAGCCACTGGAGCTGGCGCGGTATCGGCGGGCGGTGTCGGTGGCTGGTCGTGGTCGACATGCTCGGCCGGCTTGGCGGCAGATGCCGGGGGCACCGGCCCGGGCGGGTCGGTCGTGTACTTCTGCTTGGAGGCCTGGTAGCGCTCCTTGAGCTTGGGCTCGCTCTCGAGCTCGATGGCGCGGCTGATTTCCGCGAGTGCCTTCTCGCGGTCACCCTGCGAGAACCACGAGAGGGCCAAGATCTCGGCTGCCCGAGCATCCTTGCCCTGCCCGAGCGCGTCGGCTCGCATCGCCACGTCATGCGCAAAGGGCAGATCGCGCACCTGCACCCACGGCGAGTTCAGGATCGTCCGCGCCACCGTGCGAAGGCTGGCAATGTCATCCTTGTACTTCACGATGATGTCGCGCGCCATCGCGTAGCCCTGCTCAGGCTTGTTGTCCGGACCGATCAGCGTCGCGAAGGCCTGCAGCTCGAAGTAGGAGGACCTCTCCGGAAGGGCCTGCTTCATTGAGTCCAGCAGCGCGTAGAGGTTCTTCCATTCGCCGGTGCGCTCGATCTCCTTGCGCATCTCGTTCATGTGGTCGCGCGCGCGTTCCATGCACGACTCGATGATGAACTCGTTCTGGATGGTGCCCGGGTCCCATGTGCCCTCCAGCAGCCCATCAAGCGTCGCCTGCGCTCCGCCCGGGTGCCCGTACCACTGCAGCACCCCGTCCTTGACGATGAAGATCCGCGGCGTGGACACCTTGAAGGTTCCGTACTGGAACGCCCGGTTGCCGTTCTTGTCGGGATCGCACACCACCGGGAAGACGATCTTCTCGGCGTTCTCCGGCGTAGCGACCCACGCCTTGACCTTCTCGGGGGGCTCGTCGGTGACCGCGAAGAACACCACATCCTCGCCGAAGACGTTGAAGAGCTCCGCCACCAGCGGGGCGGCCTCCTTGCAGTGGCCGCAGGTGGTGGAGAAGAACTCGATCGCGTAGATCTTGCCTGGCTCGAATCCCTTGACCGGCTGGCCGAACGCCCAGTTCTCATCCTTGAAGGCCGGGAAGGCCACCTTCGCGCCTGGATAGCTCGATGGTCGAGGCCTACGGAACCGTGTGCTCACCTTCGCGGGTTCGGCAGGCGAGGCCGCTGGCGTGCTCGCGGGAGTGGCCGCACCGGCACTCTGTGTTGAGGCGGGGCTGGCGGTCGGCGCCGGGGCTGCCGCGGGAGCCGTCGTCGGCGCGGGCGCGGGCGCGCTCGTTGCCGGGGGCGTCGCGGATCCAGCAGCAGGTGCCGATGGCGCGGGCTGAGTCGCTGCAGGTGTCGCGGACGAGCCAGCCTTCGGCGGTGCCGGCGCGACCGGAGTCGCTGGCGCCCCCGTCCCGCCTGCCCCGGAGGCGGGAGCGGGAGACGCGGGCGGTGCAGGTCGCTGGGGCGGACGCTTCGGGGCCCGTGGCGCCGAGTTGGGATCTCCAGGAAGTCCCGGCGGGATGACCTGAGCGGTCACTGATGCGGTCGACGCGCACACAGCGAGCGCCGTCACCACGCGGATGAGTGCAGTCTTCGCCATCACTTGTCGCTCGCTGCCGCAACCTTGGTTCGCTTGATGACCGGAGAGAACGTTGGAGCCTTTGGGTGGTCCGTCTTGATGGACACCTTGATCGGCCGCTTCTGCTCACGCCACTTTGCCCAGTCGATCACGACGGTCTGCTTCAATGCGGCTTCGGTACCGGGCGAGCTCCCGATCGCCGGCTCTATGGAGATGACCTTGAACGGGGTGCCATCCGCGGACTCAAGCACGAAGGTTGATGGCGTTTCGCTATCGGACTCTGGAGTCGCCGGTGCCCGAATGGACTCTGGCTCGAACTTCACAAAGAGGCCGACATCGCCCTCGACGGTGTAGTTCTCGATGCGACCACCCTCGATCTCGAAGGTCACCACCTTGGTCAGCTTGACCCCCTGCTGGACGCCAGGCGTCATGGTGATCTCAGTCTCGGCGACGGCGCCCGGGGCGATCGTCTCCTTGGGCCAGTTTGGCTTGGTGCAGCTGCAGTTGGCAAAGGCCTTGAGGATGCGGATCGGCTTGTCGGTCGTGTTTCGGATCTTGACCTTGCCGGTCGTGGAGACCTCCGGCACCAAGGCCCCCAGATTGAGGATCGGGGGATCGAAGGTCAACGCGGGCGCGGGCTGGCCCTCGCCTGAGCCCTGTGCGGTGGCGGATTCGTCCGCAGGGGAGGCGGTCGCGTGCGTGTCTGTCGATGCCATTTGGCTGGACAGCGCAGCAAGCATGAGCACGAGAAAGGGCACGGAACGCTTCGATCGCATGGGGGACTCTCCAGAAATCATCAACGTGTCACACGAGTGGACCATACGAATTCCTGGGGCGTGTTGGGTCGAACGCCTCCGCAGATTCACGTCTTTTCATCGGTCCGCCAGATTCATGACTTCACCACGTGCCGCAATCGCGCGTCCGAAAACGCAGCGGACCGAAGTGACAGAAACGTCGCTTTTATTCGGCATTGTACGTAGCTCCGTGCAAGTCGGCTCTCGCGCCGGACCTGGCGTGGAATCGGGGTGCCCGCATGGCAACCGCATCTAAACAGATGAAGTCAAGGGGTTTACTGAAATCAAAATGAGGCCCGGCTGCTGAATCTTGGCATCGCATGAACTGCCAAAGAAGTGCTTGGTCCGAGAGAAAATATTTGGAACCGCGCAAACAGGAGTTAGGTTCATCCTCGATGCCTGCCCACAGGTTCTGCATCCAGTGTGTTCTTCTAGCGACAACGTCGTGAGGGTGTACCCAATGAGCCGTTTTTTCGCCCGTTTCTGCAGCTTTCAGTGCTCTGACCGCGCTGCCGCTCCGATGAACCGCACGCTTGATCCTCGGGAGAGCTTCGTGGGCTCCTCCCGCTGCGCAGACGATTCAACGTCTGCGACACCTGTGTCCCGCCAGAAGTCGTACCGCTGTTTCCCGCTGTTTCGGAAGGTCTCGAACATGAACACCAGTGCCATCGCCCGTCTTTCTGCGATCCTCTCCCCCGTCGCTGCAGCCATCGCGGCCGCGCTGACCATCGGGGCCACTGATGCCGTCGGAACGGCTGCCACGCCATCCGCAGGAGCTGGCGCGCAGCCGGCCCAGTCGGTGGTGGACACCGGCACCCGCGAGCACTGGTACTACGACTACACGGCGGCGATGGTTCCGCCCGCAAACCCCATCTGCCCCAACGACTCCGTGGCGAACACGGCGTACGGCGCGTGGATTTCCACGCCTGGCAATACCGCCGCGTACAGCGGCCTCATCGACGTGGACGTCGACGGCTACTGCGATGAGTTCAGCACCCCCGTCAGCGGCAGCGACTGCCAGGACGGGGACATCTACATCTTCCCCGGCGCGGCGGAGCTGTGCTCGAACATCGGCACCGACAACGACTGCAGCCAGGGCGGCACGGGCGTTGACAAGACGGCGACGGACACCGTGCGGTACTACATCGACACTGACGGTGACGGCTACGGTCCGGCGTCGGGTCCCGGTAGTGGCGGACTCCTAGCCTGCTCGCAGCCCGCGGGATACGCCGCATTGGCCGGCGACTGCGATGTGAACAATGTGGCCGTCAACCCCGGTGCAACGGAAGTCTGCGACGGCGTGAACAACGACTGCGACGCATACACCGACGAGGGCGTGCAGACGACGTACTACTTCGACTACGACGGCGACGGGTACGGCGACTCCGGAGACACGTACGCGGCATGCTCACTGCCACTTGGCTACGTGACCAACTCGACCGACTGCGACGACACCAACGACGATGCCTATCCAGGCGCGCCTGAGCTGTGTTCAACCTTGGCCACGGACAACAACTGCGACACGTACACCAACGACGTCGACGCCGGCGCCTCCGACAAGGTCGACTTCTACGTTGACAGCGACGGCGACACCTTCTCCGTGAACACCACGGCACAGTTCTGCCCTGGCACCAACAACCCTGGCTACGTCGGCTACCTCTCGAATCCGGTCGACTGCTTGGACAGCGATGGGTACATCAACCCCAGCGCGACCGAGACCTGCAACGCTACAGACGATGATTGCGACGGATACGTCGACGATGGCCTGACGTTCCTCGACTACTACGTGGACGGTG
>JBIIIL010000211.1:0-4572 GCA_044234825.1 Phycisphaerales bacterium | reverse complement strand
TGCGGCCTGGAGGTCGAATGCGGGGGCCGGCGTCGCGCCGATCGCCGCGGCGACGCGGCATGCGGTCGAGGGGCAGGGCATCTCGCCGGACACGGTCGCGACGATGACGAGGTCGAGGTCCTTGCCCCTCATGCCCGCCATCTCGAGCGCGCGCGAGAGCGCATCGCGGGAGAGGGTGAAGCAGCCCTCGGTGTCCGGATTGCAGACCTGGCGCTGGCGTATGCCGGTGCGCTGGAAGATCCACTCGTCAGTGGTGTCGACGAGCCTCTCGAAGTCGGCGTTGGTGAGCGTGCGCGAGGGCAGGCACGAACCGGTTCCGGCGATGCGGACGCCGTGGGTCCACGCAGGCTGGCTCATGCTTCGGCGAACTGCGCCGACTCGAGCCGGCGGACGATGGCGTCGTTGATGCCCAGCTCCACAAAGCTGCGCGCGCGGCGGATCGCGTTGGTGATGGTGCGCGCGACGCTCGAGCCGTGGCTGATGAGGCACACGCCGTTGACGCCCAGCAGCGGGGCGCCGCCGTACTCGTGGTAGTCGTGCTTGGCGTAGAGGCTCTTGACGACAGGGTCGAGGCGGCCTGCGAGCGAGGGGTCGATCTCGAAGACCTCGCGCGCGAGAGCCTTGAAGATGCCTGACGAGAGGCCCTCGGCGAGCTTCAGCATGACGTTGCCGACGACGCCGTCCGTGATGACCACGTCGGCATCGCCGTTGAACACGCCGCGGCCCTCCACGAAGCCGATGAAGTTCACGTCGCCGACGCCGCGCAGCATGTCGCGCGCATCGCGCATCTCCTGCGTGCCCTTCTGCTCCTCGCCGCCGACGTTCATGAGCGCCACGCGCGGGTTCGAGATGCCCAGCACCTCGCGCGCGTAGATCTCGCCCATCAGGCCGTACTGCGCGAGGTGGCTCGCCTTGGGCTCGATGTTCGCGCCGACGTCCAGCAGGACGATGGGGCCGCTGAAGGTCGGCACCGTGACGGCGATGCCAGGGCGCACCACGCCGGGGAGGCGGCGCATGTGCATTTGCGCGGCGGTGACGCAGGCGCCGGTGTTGCCGGCGCTGATCACCGCATCGAGGCGGTTGGGGTCCTTGGGGGATCCCATCTTGCCCATGACCGAGATCGAGCTGTTCTTCTTGGTGCGGACCGAGTCGACCGGCGGGTCATCCATCTCGATGACTTCCGTGGTCGCCACGATCTCGAGCTTCTTGCCGGCGTCGATGCCGCGCTCCTCGAGGGTCTCGGCGATGAGCGGCCCGTCGCCGATGAGCACAAGGGTGTCGTCGGCGTGGAGGGTTTCCACGGCCGCGATGCAGCCCTTGAGGATCTCGTCAGGGGCGTTGTCGCCCCCCATCACGTCGACGCCGATGCGCATGGCGCGGGGTCGGTGCGGGGTCAGCTGGCGTCAGACTGCAGGGACTTCATCTGAAGCCCTGGACGGACGTAGCCGCAGCCGGCGCACGCAGCGTGGGGACGCTTGGTGTTGCCGCAGTTAGGGCACAGCACGGTGTGGGCCGGGCGCAGGGCCTGGTGGTTGCGGCGGCGGCGGGTACGACCGGGGGAGGTGCGGAATGCGGGTTGCATGGTGGTCCTATGGAAAAGCCGCCCGGCGGGGGCGGAGGGACGATTCTACGGGGAGGGGGGGTAGTGTCAAGAACCTCGGGTCCGCCCGTTGCAGGGTTGGGGGGGTTTCGTTACGATCTTCCGTCCGCCCCAAGTGGCCAAAGGTTTGACATGCCGACCATCAACCAGCTCGTTCGCAAGCCCCGCCGCACCCCCAAGGCCAAGAGCAAGACCAGGGATCTTGCCCAGTGCCCCCAGCGCCGCGGCGTCTGCCTGCAGGTGAAGACCGTCACCCCGAAGAAGCCCAACTCGGCGCTCCGCAAGGTGTGCCGCGTGAGGCTCTCCAACGGCAAGGAAGTCACCGCCTACATCGGCGGCGAGGGCCACAACCTGCAGGAGCACTCGATCGTGCTTGTGCGCGGTGGCCGTGTGCGCGACCTCCCCGGCGTGCGCTACCACGTGGTGCGCGGCACCCTCGACTGCCTCGGCGTCGATGGCCGCAAGAAGGGCCGTTCGCTCTATGGCGTCAAGCGCAAGGCCGCTGCCGCCAAGAAGTGACCGGTGACATGAACACGCACGGAGACCGGCGCGTGCCGGCTCCGGGCACGTAGCTGCGGCGAACCATCCGGAGATGCCCATCCTCCCGCCGCGGCCAAACCTGGCCCAGCATCCGCTGGGCCTAAGCCGAAAGGATTGACCCATGCCCAACAAGTTCACCGCCAGCGAGTCGCAGCTCAAGCCCGATCCCCGCTACCAGGATCTGGTCGTGTCGAAGTTCATCAACTGCATCATGTACGACGGCAAGAAGGCGACCGCGCAGCGGATCGTCTACGACGCCTTCGACATGATCCAGAACCGGCTCGACAAGGAGAAGCCCGAGACGCTGCCGAAGACGGCGATCGAGCTCTTCCAGAAGGCGCTCGAGAACGTGCGTCCGAGCGTCGAGGTGCGCAGCAAGCGCGTCGGCGGCGCCAACTACCAGGTGCCGATGCAGCTCAACAAGCGCCGCGCGCAGAGCCTCACCTTCCGCTGGATCATCGAGGCCGTTCGCGAGGAGAAGGGCAAGCCCGTGGCTCTTCGCCTGGCGAAGGAGCTCTACGACGCCGCGAAGGGCGAGGGCAAGGCCGTGACGACGCGTGAGAACACGCACCGCATGGCCGACGCCAACAAGGCCTTCGCGCACTTCGCCTGGTGACCGCTGCCTTGGCGCACCCGGACCCGGGCTCGCGCTGGCATCGACAGGAGATCCTGCCGTGGTTTGGCGCGGACGCGCAGCGCGTCCTGCGCGGGTCGCATGCTGCGGTGGTCGGGTGCGGTGCGCTCGGCTGCGCGCAGGTGGACCTGCTGGCGCGCGCGGGGGTGGGGCGCATCACGCTCATCGACCGCGATGTGGTCGAGTGGACGAACCTGCAGCGGCAGTCGCTCTACGTGGAGGACGATGCGCGGCGCGGCGTGACGAAGGTCGCGGCGGCGGCGGCGCGCGTGCGCGCGATCGACTCGTCGATTGCGGTGCGCGAGCGAGCCGCGGACCTGGTGCCCGAGAACGCGCTCGAGTGCATTGGCGGTGCGGACGTGATCGTCGACGGGCTCGACGGCTTCGAGACGCGGTACATCCTCAATGACGTGGCCGTGTCGTGCGGCGTGCCCTATGTGCACTGCGGCGTGGTGGCGGCGCGCGGCACGACGATGCCGGTGGTTGCGGGCGCGCGTGGAGGCGTGGCCGAGGGCGGCGCCGCGGCAGGTCCGTGCCTGCGGTGCGTGTTCGACGAGCCGCCGGCGGCGGGGGTCGAGCCCACGTGCGACACCGCGGGCGTGTTCGGACCGGCGGTCGCCGTGATGGCGGGGCTCGCGGCGGCGAACGCGATTCGGCTGCTTGCGGGGCTTCATGCGCAGGTGGACATGGCGCTGGTGACGGTGGACCTGGCGGCGGGCGCTGCTGGCGCAGCCGGCGCGAGCACGTTCACGCGGATTCCGCTCTCGGGTGCGCGGCGTGCGGACTGCGTCTGCTGCGGTGCGAGGCGCTTCGAGTGGCTTGGCGGCGTGCGCGCGAGCGATGCGACCGCGCTGTGCGGACGCAATGCGGTGCAGGTGAAGCCGCCGCGGGTGGCGATCCTGCATTCGCTTGATGCGCTCGCGGCCCGCCTGCGAGAGCTGGGCGAGGTGCGGGTAGAGGCTGGCGTGCTGCACGCGGTGCCGCGGGGCGAGATGTCGCGGGCGGGGGATCCGATCGAGATCGCCGTGTTCGCCGATGGCCGCACGATCGTGCGCGGCACCAGCGACATCGACGAGGCCCGGCGCATCCACGCGCGGCTCGTGGGGGCGTGACGCGGGCTATCCTCACCCGCATGGGACAACTCGGCACTGCACTCTCTGACGGACTGAAGATGACGATCGGCTACGCGGATGCGCTCGTGAAGACGATTCCCGATGCGCGCTTCGCGGAGATGCCCAAGGATGACCTCAACAGCCCCGCGTTCCTGATCGGGCACCTCGCGATCTATGCGCCGAAGATGGCCGAGATGATGGGCCACAAGGGCGCGTGCAGCGTGCCCGCATCGTGGGAGGAGCTCTTCAAGAACGGCGCGAAGTGCGTGCCGACGCCCGGTGCCTACCCGCCGAAGGCGGAGCTGGTGAAGGCGTTCACCGATGGCTGGACCACCGTGGCGAATCTGCTGCCGAAGGTCGATGACTCGGTGTTCAACGGGCCCAACCCCTATGAGGGGCTGCGTGACCGGCTGCCCAATCTTGCCGGCGTCGCATCGTTCATGTGCCTGGCGCACAACATGATGCACCTGGGGCAGATCAGCGCGTGGCGACGCGTGGCGGGGCTCGGCTCCGCGATGTAGCGCCTCATGGGCTTCCACATGCTGACACTTCCGGTTCGCGTCGCCGCACGTGCGGCGGTGCTCGCGTTCGCGTGCGCACTGGCGCTTGCGGCGGCGGGTCCGCGCGTGGCACTGGCGCAGGGCACGTCGGGAGCGTTCGTCGATCCGCTCTCGATCGGCGAGCTG
>JBIIIL010000210.1:0-4593 GCA_044234825.1 Phycisphaerales bacterium | reverse complement strand
CGCCATGCGCCTGCCGACAAGAATCGCCGCCGCGCCCATCGCAGCCCATGCGATGGCTAGAGCACCGCCCCGCATCACCACACCAACCTGCACGGTCACCAGCGCGATCGACAGGATCGCGAGCGTCAGCGACTGCCGAGCGGTGGCTGCCGCGATCTGCGCCGCATGCGGATCGTCCTCGGTGTCCCTGCGGTCGAGGCCGCCGGAGGGCACAAGCGAGCGCAACTGCATCGCCCCAAGCACCGCGAGCGCAGCCATGCCTGCAGGCAGCCATGAGTGCACATCCGTCCACGGGTCTGTGGCCACTGCGCCGCGAAGCGCCAAGGTGGCCGTGATCGATGTCGCGGCGACCGTGAACGCCACGTTGAGTCGCGGAGACCTGCCACGGACCGCGGCGAGGGAGCACTCAGCAACCGTCATGCCCCACCACAGCGAGGTGAATCCCAGAGATAGGGCGGGCGACGAGCGGCTCGAGTCGAAGATGAGCAGCGCCGCAGAGATCGCCTGAAGGGCGCCCGCGAACCGAAGCCACGCGAAGCTCGGCGGTCCGAACTGCGCCAAGGCCAGCGCGAGGGCGTAGACCCCTGTGAGGTAGAGCGCGCCTGTGATCGGCAGCTCCCCGGAAGGCTGCCCCACGAGCACGTAGGTGCCCGCGAATGCCGGCACGATGTAGGCACCCAGCAGCGCGATGGCCGCAACGGCAAGCTCCCGGGACCGCAGGGTCAGCGCTCCGCCGATCGCTGCCACCACCAGGCCTGCGACGAGTGCCGATGCGGGACCGAGCACATTCAGCGGCGTGATGCCAGCGCATGTGGAGACGAAGAGTCCGCCAATGCCTCCCGCAAGCATGGCCCCGGCAGGTAGCCGTCCAAGTTTCCCCTGCAGGAGCGATCCCGCAATGACGAAGGCTCCCGCGAGCGCGTAGGCAAGCGCCAGCTTCGCGGCAGGAGGTGTCCGCTCGAACCAGCCCTGGTCGATGGCGAACTTCGCGAAGATGCCGATCGCCGCAATCACCACGATGCCGCCGATCCATGCGGCGACCTGGCCGCCGAGAAACCTCTCGAGGCCCGCAGGGGCGGCCGTCGATGCGGACGCGTGAGGCTCGACGAGAACCTTGACCGGCTCCGGTGCGCGTGGCGCATGCGGAAACGACGGGGGCGCCGCTGGTACCGCGCGTGACGCGCCGGATGCTGGGCGTATCGGCGGTGGCGGTGGCACGGCGACTGGCCCGGACGCGCTGCGTGCCGGCGCATGCGCAGGCACGACGGTCGGCGCGACATCGACCTTTGGAGCGCTTCGCTCGAGCGCCGCCAGTCGTCGCTCGATGGCCTCGAGCCGTGCGATCAGGTCTGCGTCGTTCATGATCTCGCTCCGTGTCGCCGAAGGCGCGTGTCGGGTGTAGCCCGCGTCCGAATCCCCGCACCTGACTTGCGAAGCGTAGCCAAACGACATCCCCTTCGAGTCATGGGATCATGACCCTCCGCGGCTCGCACCACGGAAGTTCACCCGCGGCGGAAGATGCCGCCGAGCGGCGGAGCCGCGCTGCGCGCCACAGAGGCCAGCAGAACCGTGCCTGCGGCGATCATGCCCATCGACAGCAGCATGGGCTCGGTGATGGGCCCGATGCTGAACGCTTCCGCATCTGGCGCACGCAGCTGCTCCGTGCCCACGCGCAGCACGCCGTAGGCGATGAGGAACCATGCCGCGACCACACCGGGCTTCTCGGGCTTCCGCCAGGCGATGCAGAGCGCGAGGAACAGCAATGGTCCGTCAGTCGCGGCCTGCATGAAGTTGTTCGGCCAGTATGCCGTGAGCAGCGGCTCGAGCTTCACGAGCACCTCAGGTCGCTTGAGGTACGCGGCGCGGTACACGGCGTCAGGCAAGGGCAGTGCCGGATCAACGAGCGGAACGAGCGGCGCGAGAGACTGCGCAGGGAAACCGGGCTGCAGCACCTCCGCCGGGTACTTCACGCTCCACCACGGCGGATTCGCCTGCCAATCCGAAGGCAGGGGCTTGCCCCAGAGCTCGCCGTTGACCCAGTTGGCGAGCCGGCCGAAGCACAGGCCTGGTGGCGCAACGAATGCGGAGAGGTCGATCGCGTGAAGCATCGGGATGCCACGGCGATGGCCGTACCACATCGCGCAGAGGATCACCCCGATGATGCCGCCGTGGCTCGACATGCCACCCTTGTGAAGCGCCAGGAGGCCCCACCATGGGAACGACTCGCTGAAGGTCCACAGCAGCGCACGGTCGTAGAAGATGACGTGGCCCACGCGGCCGCCCACCACCACGCCCACCACGAGGAAGGTCAGCAGGTCGGTGACCTCCGAGGTCGACAGCGGCGTGCGTCCGGTCCTCGAGAGCCATCGCAGCAGGAGCCACGCGACGAGGAAGCCCGCGGCATAGGAGAGCCCGTACCAGCGCGGCCCGAATCCCGGGGAAACCTCGAACGCAAAGGGAGACAGGGTGTGGACGATCGATCCGATCACGCGGGCGCGAATCGTACTCGCCACGTGCCGCGGCACGCGCACGCACCGCCGGTGCGATGCGCAACGCCGCGGCGGCCGCAGCCGTGCAGGTCGCAAGAACTTTGGCGTCATGCGTCGGGTGCGCCGGCACGCGTCGCTAGGGTCGCGCGCCATGGGCCACAGGTGCAGCGACATCGGGCAGCGCCGGCCTCGCGCCGCACGCGCTCCGCCGGCGGCATCACACCGACGCGTGGCGTGGCTCACGTGGTGCGCCGCTGCGCTTGTTGCGGGTGCCGCCACGACACCACGCGTGCGCGAAGCACTTGCCGTTGCCGCAACGCACGCCTGCGCGGCGCTGGGTCTCGATGCCGGTGCCGCCTCTGTTGATGCAGGACGGCTTGCCGCAGCGGCTGCCCTTGCATGCCTCGGTGTCGGCGCGCTGTCGAGCGTGCGGCGCATGAGGCGGCGGCGGCATGCTCCTGCAGCCGATCGGTGCGCACGTGCGATTGCTGGTTCGCTGTGCCTGGCCGCATGCGCCCTCCTTGGAGCATCGTGGCGCCACGAGGATGACGAGTGCTGGATTGCCCTGACGCGCCAGCTCGTACCCGGCGGGGAGCCTCGGCTTGCGGAACTCGAGGGCATCGCGCTGAGGCCACCCTGGTCGGACGAGCGCAGCCATCTCGGGGATGCATGGGGCGACGAGCTCTCGCGCTTCACGCCGCGGTCGCCTGCCTCGACGCTCGACATGCGCGTCAGCACCACGCACGGCAGCGCGATCGTGCGCGTCCGCGTCGACGGCCACAGGCTCTCGGTGCTCGCGGGCGACACGGTGCGCGCGCTCGGCTGGGTGCGTGCGCTCGGCGCAGCCACGAATCCGGGCGGCTTCGACGGCGAGCGATGGTCGGCGTCACGCCGGATCGCCGCGATCATGGATGCGGAATCGCCCGAGCTCGTCGTGAGCGAGGGCCCTGATCCCGGGCTTCACGGCACGCTGGCGCGCTGGCGTGCATCCGTCGAGGACCGCCTGCACCGGTCCATGCCCGCCTGGGCCTCTCATGCCGGGCGTGCGCTCGTGGGCGCCAGCGTCATCGGCGTGTCGTGGCCCGGCGCCAGCGAGGCCAACAGCGCCTTCGCGGGCACGGGCATCCAGCACCTCGTGGCGATCTCGGGATTCAACATGGGGATCCTTGCGGCCGTGGTGCTCGTGCCGCTCGCCGCACTGCGAAGGCCGAGGCTCGAGGGCGCGGCGCTGATCGCGCTCGCGGTCCTGTTCGCCGCATCGATTCACACCGAAGTCTCTGCGGTGCGCGCTGCGCTCATGGCCGCCGGCGCGGGCGCAGTCCGACTGCTTGGGCTCCCCTGCTCAGGAGAGGCGGTCGTCGCGGGAGCCGCCATCGCCATCGTGGCGTCCGATGCGGCGCAGGCCGCGAATCCGGGATTCCAGCTGAGCTTCGCGGCGGTGATCGGGCTCATGCGCCTCTCGGGCCCGCTTGAGCGCGCGATGAGGCGGACATGCGGCGGCCACGGGATTGCAGCGGTGCTTGCGCGCAAGGCGATTCCCGCCACGAGCGCATCGGTGGCCGCATGGGGCGCGACGGCACCCATCACGGCGATGCACTTCGGGCAGCTTGCGCTCTGGGCGATCCCGGTGACGATCGCGCTCTCGCCTCCCTTCGCCGCGCTCGTGGTGACAGGAAGCGCTGCCCCCGCGCTGCACGAGCTGTCGCCGCCAATCGGTGCGGCAGTCGGAGCTTGCGCTGCGATGAATGCGCAGCTCCTCGTGAAGCTCGCGTCGCTGGCGAGCGACCTGCCCGGGACGATGGTGCGCAGCGGCATGGGAGGGCTGCGCGATGCTGATCCGCCCGGCGCACCTGCCGCGCTGCGCATCGACTCGCTTGACGTGCGCGACGGCTCCTGCCACCTCATCCGCTCGCCAGGCGCCACGATCCTCTTCGATGCGGGATCGGTCGGGTCCGCGACGCTCGGCAGCGGCATCGTGGTTCCTGCGCTCCATGCGCTCGGCATCCGGCGCATCGATGCGGTGATCGTGTCGCACGCGAACTTCGACCACTTCAGCGCCATCCCGGAGGTGATCGAGGCCATGCGCGTCCCGAGGCTGCTGCTG